>CAZJZR010000139.1:0-8045 GCA_964550475.1 uncultured bacterium | reverse complement strand
AGGTACGAAAGGCCTATCCGAGGGTTCGAATCCCTCCCTCTCCGTTTCTAGTCAAAGTTTCAGCGAGTTTGCCTGCCGAGAAACTTGTGGAGACTTAAATTTAGATTTGATGAATTTAGATTTGATGCGCTAACGGAGCTTAAAGTGAAGCGGATTCTGTTTTTGGGAGCAGAATCCGCTTCGCCGTTAGAGCAGTTGCGAATTATTATTGTTATTGCCAGATGAGTCTTGGGTGTCTCAGTGCTGATCTCGCTTGGGACAATATAGATGAGTTACCCACCCAGGTCGTTGGGGTGAGAGTCGAGAGCAGGTCATCAGCAGCAATCTTTTGAGCAATTGCTTAAGCAAAAAACTGAAGCGGAGACCGCCTCTGGCTACGGCATTTTTGCACCACCGTCAATAATGTAACAGGATGCTTATTAAGCTCTGTTATCGACTGAGAGCCACCTGACAGTTTCCGCTGCGGCTGAATCATCGGGGTCGGGGTCAGGTTTGACCGTAGAAATTGTAGCGAGTGGCTTACCAGTCATCCCCAGTGTTGGGGGTAAAGCGGTAAATCCCATCTTCTTCATCAAATTGAGCCACGATGAAGGCACAAACGGCAAAGGCCATAACGATGGGCATGGGGGAAGCGGAATAGTAAGCGGTGATGCCTGCGAAAAGAGCGGTGGCGATCGCGGTCAAACTCCAGGCTTTTTCTTCTGACGTGAAGCCTTTCTCAGCCTTAATTGCCTTTAGTACCTTGAGGGGGATCGGTTCTGGCATCACTGCCCCTGGTGGAAACGCCCAAAAATTCCGGCGTTCCTCAAACAGATCAGTCCAACCGTTTTCCGCGCACCATTCATTAATCCACTCAAAGGTGTATCGCTTCATTTGAACCTCTTGACGGAAGACGTGTCCCAGGACGACGTGTGATTACTCAGGATTTACCTGCTGAGGCTATGCTGCATGATTCGTTGGTTAACGAGGCTAGAGACTGCTATGTCTAACGTTCTAGATCGTCCATCCGAATAAATACTTATGCCAACAGTTCAGGTAATGACTTCAGGCAAATGCCTTTTATAGATAAATACTTATCCAGATACCAAACGTGTAGGTTGGTAAGTATATGTAGGCTATCAGACGCTTATTGAAGAATGGCTAATGGCGACATCAAATTTTACTTATCGAAAAAAGTGACAATATTGGCATGGGTTAACACCACATATTCAGTATCGTTTTGTCACACAATTGACCCGATTGATCGGTGATGATGTGAGTTCTGATGCCGCCAGTGTGCCCCTGCCAACTGTGCCCCTGACATCGGCGGGATTGGGTTATCTAACCCTTGCGGATCAAGTGATCGAGCCTTGAGCATCTTGAACGCGGAAAAGCGATGATTACAACATCGCTCTGATGATGTTGTAAAAGTTGTTTTGACAGTTGTTTTGACCTCTATGAGGTAAATCCAGGGGGCTGAAACCTTTTGTTAGCGAGTCTTTCGTGCAGTGTCAGATTACGACTCATCTTGTTTTTCACCCAAGTGATATCGTTACCTTTGTTTATCTTCCTAAACATTATTTTTTGAACTTATATAACGTTTTAGTTGATATGAACTGGAATCATATTGCCAAAGACATTACAGAAGCAACTGGAATTCCATTTCAGTTGAGCGATCGCCGCGCAGTGGGTGGCGGTTGCATCAACCAAGGGGCGATGATTAGTGACGGGCGATCGCGGTTTTTTGTCAAATTAAACCAAGCGGATAAGCTAGGGATGTTTGCAGCGGAAGCCGCTGGATTGGAGCAGATGAGCGCGACTCACACCATTCGCGTTCCCCAACCGATTTGCTGGGGCACCACGGAAAACACCAGTTATCTCGTGCTGGAATGGTTGGAGTTTGGCGTTAGTGGTGCTGCCGCTTGGGCAGAAATGGGACGGAAATTGGCCGCTATGCACCAATGGGTTCCTAAGCCTGCTCCTGGAGAGGTGTGGGAAAGTCAGTTTGGCTGGGATCGCCACAACACCATTGGTTCCACGCCACAAATTAACGATTGGTTACCCAATTGGGTGGAATTTTGGGCTGAGCATCGGATTGGCTATCAACTGCAATTGGCACGGCAACGCAATGGTCATTTTCCCAGAGCCGAGCGGTTACTGGCGATGATTCCAGAGTTGTTGGCTAACCACACCCCCCGCCCCTCCCTTGTCCATGGTGATCTGTGGTCTGGCAATGCCGCCATTACCCGCAACGGCGAACCTGCTATTTTTGATCCCGCTACCTATTGGGGCGATCGCGAAGTGGACTTAGCCATGACCGAATTATTTGGTGGTTTCCCTGCCGACTTTTACCAGGGCTATAACCAAGTCTTTCCGTTAGAGAAGGGCTACCAGAAACGCAAAACCCTCTACAACCTCTATCACATCCTCAACCACTTCAACTTATTTGGCGGCAACTATGAATCCCAAGCCAACCGAATGATTGATCAGTTGTTGTAGAGAGAGTGATGAGTGATGAGTGATGAGTGATTGAATTGGTGATTGGTAATGGACAACTATCCACCATCCACTATTCACTATCCACCATCCACCATCCACTTCCCCCCTAATACATCTGCTCCAACTGTCGAAAATCCCGTTCTACCTCTGTCCACAGTGATCGGTTGTGGGGATCGGTGCGGAGGGCTTTTTTGAGATAGACCCTAGCTTTGTCAAATTGTTTGGTTTGGATTAAGTAACGACCCCAGCGTTGATAGGTGATGGCTTGCCATTGACGCACTTCTGGATCGTTGGGAATGCGTTGGGCCAGTCCTTCGACGAGGGCGATCGCACGGGGAAACCGTCGTCCCTTCAGGTGCTGTTGCAATTGTTGATAAGACGTTTGCTTCAGGTGTTGGTCAGCCTCTGAAAGGGGAGGGGAAATGACGACGCGATCGGGGCGGGGTGGCTGGGATCGGGTTACCGTCACCGTCACCTCAGGCGAGGGTTTGCTGCTTGTCCCATCACCGCCTTTATCTGAAGTGGAGGATCCAGTCACCTCCGCTGCCCGTGCCACCAGTTCTAAAACTTTGTACGCTTCCGTCAGAGCAATGAACCGCTCCTTTGCTTGGACATCATTGGGATTCATATCTGGGTGATATTGGCGCACCAAGCGTCGGTAAGCGGCTTTGATATCCCCAAACGAAGCCCCATGCCGTAATCCCAATATTCGATAGCAATCGGCAAGATTCATCAGATCAAAAGCAAAGATGCGCGGCTGAATTATCTCCAAATTCTGCCATTACTCCCTCAAAATTCCTACTAAAACCACCGAAAAATCAACAAGATTTTTAGCCCTATCAAGTGAATGGTGGGGTGAACCACACCTGTAAACGCAAATCAGGGCGGAAGTTGCCAATAAATAAAATCCCCAGCGTAGGATGTATATAGTCTACGGGATGACTCCGCTAAAGGCGTTAACCGTAATGCATCCCAACTTGAGGTTCAGGCTCATCCCTTCCGTAGCCGCTTGGGGTGGTGTGGGCTATGCTGACATCATCCCAAGCGGCTATATTCAGGTTGATCAAGAATAGACATCCTTCCTACAACTGTCCCTGCATCTGGCTAAAACATACCCGGTTATTGCTTTATCACCCCTATGGATCCTTTGCGCCGCCTGAAATTTTTACCGTGGTTGACCTTAACGCAAGTTGCCCTCCTCACTACCTTGTCAGGCACGGTTTTGGAAGTATTGCTGTTGCTCAGTCGAGACATTCCGGGAATGCGAACGGCGTTGCGGTTGTTGTTTGCCCAGCCTATGGGCACCGTTTCCAACTTCGCACTGGCCATTGGTTTGGGCGCGTTAGCAGTGGTGATTTTGGAGGTGTTGTATCAGCAAGTAGTGATGACGGCGGGGGTTTTGTGGGCGTTGTTGCTGTGTCTGTTGATTAGCTTTTGGATCAAATCGCTCCTGCCACTACCGACGATTGTGGTGACGCTGGATAATTTGCGTTTGGTGGGGCTGATGATGGGGGTTTTTTGGAAAGGGCGACCCTATTGGCAGCGATACTAGGCGAGATAGGATGGATAACCGCAATGATCAGGAGATGGAGTCCCGGCTGGTAGTAACTCTGCCGCTGCCGTTGATTCGTTGCTATACGCAATTGCCCCAAGCGGAGGCATGGCTCCAGCGATACGCTGGCCAACGACCTTGTTTTAGTTGTGTTTTGGGGTTTACGGCTACGGGTTTGATCCCTAACATTTCTGCCGCTGGAGCCACGCCTGCCGATCGCCAGTACACCGCGATCGCCGATGCGGAATTTCTGTATCACGGGTATCAACCGCAGCCGCAGCACCCCCTGCCGCCGCTTCAGGCTGGGGCTTCTCCGGTACTGATCTCCAGAGCGGTGATTGCCAATTTAGATCTACCGTTGCAGGTGTTTAATGCCGGATTGCCCCATCCTCCTAGCATTCCGGTGATTGACCTCCAGGGTGTGCCTGCCGCCTGTCTCAGCCACGGCCAAGCCTTACCGCTGCGGGTTGTTGAGCAGTTGCTTCAGCAAGGGTTGGTGTGGGGGGAGCGGTTGGCGATCGCGGTACCTGACAGTTATTTAATCGTGAGTGAATGTGTGGTGGGGGGAACAACAACAGCACTAGCGATTTTGCTAGGGTTAGGGGTGGATGCGGTTGGTAAAGTCAACAGCAGCCATCCCACCTGCAACCATGAGCAAAAACTGGCGATCGCCCAAACTGGCTTAAGCCAAGCCAAAGCGCGGGGATTACGGATTGCTGAGCGGCCATTGGATTTAGTGGCGGGTGTGGGTGACCCCATGCAAATTGTAGTGGCGGGATTGGCGATCGCCGCCAGTCGGCATTGTGGGGTGATGTTAGCTGGCGGCACCCAAATGCTCGCGGTGTATGCGCTGGCGCGGGCAATTGCCCAACGGCACCACCTAGCTTGGCAACCGCATCAAATTGTCGTTGGCACAACCCGTTGGGTAGCGGATGATCCAACCGGAGACACCGTTGGACTCGCCACCGCCATTGGTGATGTCCCCCTGTTGGCAACCCAACTCAGCTTTGCCCAATCCCGCCATGCCACTTTGCAAGCCTATGAACGGGGCTATGTTAAGGAAGGCGTGGGGGCTGGAGCTGCCGCGATCGCCGCCTCGCTCTATGCCGGATGGCAGCAAACGGACATCCTCAATGCGGTGGATCAACTGGCAGATCAACTAGTCCATCCACAAACCAGTCCAGATAAGGGATTTGCCGATCAAGAATGTACTTAGACGAACTTCGCTACCCATCTGTCAGGACGAACTGCCGTTTGCCCCTACGGTGTGATTGGGGGTGTGATTGGGGATTTGATGTGCACGCTCATCCAGCCGCAAGGGGGGTGTCGCTTCAGTCCCCTAGATTGGGCTAGATGTTGGTCACGACAAGCCCCCTAACCCGAATTGTTCATCGTTACGTCCCGATCACCTCCAGTTGAATTGAACCTGTCAACGCCCCTACACCCATGAGCCTTTCGACCAGCCCATCGCCTTCCTCGCCGCCGCCGTTACCCGTCACCTCCACTTGGAGTCCGTTGCGCCAGCCCGTATTCCGTACCCTGTGGTTCGCCTCTGCGGTTTCGCTGATTGGCACATGGATGCACGATGTCGGTGCCGCTTGGCTGATGACTTCCCTGTCGCCATCGCCATTTTTGGTAGCACTGATGCAAGCTGCCGGGAGTTTGCCGTTTTTTCTGCTGGCCTTACCCGCTGGGGCGATCGCCGATGTTATTGATCGCCGCAAAATGCTGTTATTCACCCAAGGGTGGATGGGGCTGATGGCGGCAGGGTTGGGCGTGTTGACGCTGATGGGATTGAGTACGCCCTGGACATTACTGCTGTTTACCTTTGCCCTCAGCTTGGGCAGTGCGATGAATTTGCCCGTGTGGCAGGCCATCATCCCAGAACTGGTCAGTCGGGCGGAGTTGTCTGCCGCGTCTACCCTCAACGGGATTGTGATTAATTTGGCGCGGTTGGTGGGGCCAGCCTTGGCGGGGTTGGTGATTGGCCTCAGTAACAATCCAGGGGTGGTGTTTTTGCTGAATGCCGCCTCCTTTGTGGCGGTGTGGGTGGCGTTGTACCAATGGAAACGGACCCAAGCCGTGGCCGCGATGCCTGCGGAACGGTTCATGGGCGCGATTCAGGCCGGAATCCGTTACGCCCGCTTTGCCCCTGTCCTGCAAACGGTGTTTATCCGCTCGGCAGCGTACATTTTCTTCGCCAGTGCCTTGTTTGCCCTGTTGCCGATTTTGGGGCGGCGGGTGTTGGGGTTGGATGCCATGGGCTATGGCTTAGTGCTGGGCTTTTGGGGCATTGGGGGACTGGCGGGAGCGTATCTGTTACCGAAGGTGCGGCAACGGGCTTCCACCGATCAGGTGGTGGCAGGCGCGTCGGCTGTGTTTGGGCTGATGCTGCTGGGGTTGGCCTATGTGCGCGACATTCACCTGATTTGGGGGGTGATGGTGGTGGTGGGGATCGCGTCGCTGGCGGTGATGGTGAGTTTGAATGTGACGGCGCAAACGGCGGTACCGCAATGGGTACGGGCACGGGCGTTGGCGATCAACTTGCTGCTGTTCCAGGGGATCATGACGCTGGGCAGTTTGTTATGGGGCGCGATCGCCCAACAGAGCAGCATCAGTGTAGCGTTGGCGGTGGCCGGGTGCGGCCTGATCGCCACGGTGTGCCTCTCCCCTCGCTTCCGGTTACAGTGTGCCGAACGGTTGGATTTAGCGTCCTCGCTGCATTGGTCAGAGCCGATTCACGCCTTTGAACCCTGTCCCAACGATGGCCCGGTGATGGTGTCGCGGGAATATCGGATTGATCCAGCCAATACGGAAGCATTTCTGGCCGCGCTATCCCGCCTCAGCCAAATTCGCCGCCGCGATGGAGCGATTCAATGGGGCATTTACCAAGACCTCTCCGACCCCGGACGGTTTGTAGAAACAGCATTAATTGAATCGTGGGCAGAACATCGCCGCCAATTTGAACGGGTGACCAACAGCGATCGCGACATTGAGGCGCAGGTGGATGCGTTTCACATTGGCGAACATCCCCCCCGCGTGTCCCAGTTTATCCATGCCGAATCCAGATCAGATCCGGATTGTGGCTGTGGCTAATCGCTGAGCCATGGGTAGGTAGACTGTTTCACCGCTTGGTAGTTGGCCGCTAATTCCGGTTCGAGTAGAACGATGGCGGCGATCCTCCGGGCGATGTTGGTCACCTCCATCACTTCATCCGAGGTGAGCGATCTCTCAACCATTTTTTGATCACGGGATTGCAATCCTGTGCCAATCCGTCACAATAAAATCAATGGGTTAACCCAACACAAACATGACACTTGAGATCAAACTATCCCCACAACTTGAGCAGCAACTTCAGCAGGCTGCCGCTCAAGCTGGTATGTCTCCCGATCTGTATGTCATTCAGCTTGTAGAGCAAGGCTTAACCCTTGCCGATACGCCACAACGTCAATCCAGTGGTCGCTTTTCTGCTACTGAAACCAAACTATTACAACGCATCAACCATAGCCTTTCACCCGTAGACTGGAATCGCTATCATACCCTCCTCTCCAAACGGGATGATGCCACCCTAACCCTAACCGAACACACAGAACTGATTGCCTTCTCGGATCAAATTGAAGCCCTCAACAGCGATCGCATTCAAGCCCTAGCAGAACTAGCCAAAACTTGGCATCAACCCATCAAAACCGTCATGGCTCGACTCGGCCTCAAGCCAATTTTCCATGGCTGAATTTCGGTTAACCCCTAAAATCCGTACACTCGTTGCAGAACGAGCCAATTACTGCTGTGAATATTGCCGTTCTCAAGAGCAGTGTTCACCCGACTCCTGACTCTGAAGCCCTTTCATTTGCCCCATGACCACCCGCGATCGCCTCCGCCAGCAACTGATTACCCTCGATCAACGTAGCTACAAAGCCTATCAAGATCTGGGCAGCGACTACCAGTTTGACGACTTTACCGTGCTGATTGATTGGGTGCAGGGCGATCCGTTTGCCAGTCCCAGCCAAGTGCGGGT
>CAZJZR010000138.1:0-8063 GCA_964550475.1 uncultured bacterium | reverse complement strand
TCCTTGATCGCCAGCGATCGCACATACAAGGGTTCAGCGTCGCTGTAGCGACCCATCGACTTGTACAGTAACGCCAGATTGTTGAGGCTGGCGGCGGTTGATAGATGGTCGGTTCCCAACTGCTGCTCTCGGATGGCTAGGGCGCGGTGGTACAGCGGTAGGGCTGCGGTATAGCGGCCTTGTTTCTCGTAGAGTCGCGCCAGTCGGTCTAAACTGCGGGCGAGGTCGGGGGAGTCTAGGTTTGGCAACTGTCCCAGCCAACCTTCAAATTGCAAGGTTAGATCCCCTAGTTCCCGTTGGGCACCTGCCTCGGCGAGGGCTTCCAGAGCTGGGAGCAAAAAGGTTTTGAGCAACTCTGCGGGGGTGGCTCCAGCGGCACGGGCTGTCTCAAACTTGGCCAGGAGGGCGTGGGCACGCTGCCGCACGTCCTCTAGGTTGGTGGTAGCCTCTGAGCTAGTCACCGCATTTCCTATCAGCACCGCTTCTGTAAGCTGGAGCCGCAGGCTAAACCAGCTATTCAGATCGGGCATGGCGTGTAGCGTGGTTTGCAAAAACACCGGAGTCATCCACCAGATCTGATTGAGCGGAAAGACGGCAAACTGGTCGCGGTGATAATTGATTTGGCACAGTGCATCCGTCAACGGGATCTGCGGGTTAAATGCCGTTGTCCACCCACTCAGGGAAACCACCCCCGACTCTGCTGTTGCCAGGGTTTTCAGCAAAAACTCCACCACTGCCGCTGGGCTTTGGTGCGTCGGCAAAATAATCTCTTGGACAGGAATTTCTGCCGCCGCCAGAGCCACTCGCAGATGCTCTAGCACCCGCTGACGGGCAAACTCCGAGCTATATTCCACGCGCACCAGACCCCGCTGGGAGCGACGCGCCCACAACACCAACCGCTGGCTAATGTCAGCAATGCTACCCGTGGGGTGAGCGGACGCGACGGATTGGGATTCGGGTTCAGCCTGTGCCACCACGCACCACCCCCAACTGTAAGTCATCCAGACGGTTCTGAGCCGCCAAAATATCCACCACCAGCGGATGCACCCCAAACCATCGCTGGCCGTTAAACTCCTGCACCGCTCTGGCATTCAACAACGAGTACATCACCGGATCGGTGATCTGTGCTTCCTTGTCGCCATCATAAATCGCCTTCAAACGTTCCGCCTTCACCTCGTAGGTGATCTCCTCTGGGTCATAGGGGCTTTGTCCCAGTCGCCGCTCATAGTCACTCCGCAGATTAACGATCGCCCCCTGCACATCCGCCCCATTGATTTGGCTGGCTCCCCGCAACAGAGCCGTGTCTGCCGCATAGTTCACCAGACTAAACAAATCCCGCAGATTGCCCCCAGAAGCCACAATCACCCGTTGCATCTGCTCTGGCTCAAACAAATTCAGGTTCATCCGAGCTGCCAACACCGCCTGTACGGCTGCCCGTCCGGCGGCATTTTCACTGTGATCCGGCTGATACACGGGCGTATCCGGAATCACCAAACTGCAATCCCCCGGGAAGGGCAATCGGGGGGCATTCTCCGAGTAATACAGGCTAATCGGCAGGGTGAAAATCAACGAGGTGCGGAGATCCTCAAAGATGTTGGCGTAGGTGATGAACAGGTCTTCAATCCGCTGCTTGGGAATGCCTGCCCGGTCAAAGTCTTCGCCCACAAACAACCACTGGTGTCCACTAGCCTTGCGGAGCTTGTCGTTGCACTCATCCAGCAGTCGGTTGGCTAAGTCAATCAAGGGGGTCAAGCGGATCAGCCGATATTCCACTACCTCGGTTTTGCGGGCAGAGGCAAATTTCATTTCCCCCTTCAGGGTGGCAAACAGACCCAGAATGTTGCCCCACAGAGACTCTTGCTTGACTCCGGCTCCCGCTTCCAGAGTAGCCGCCATGGTTTGCGCCTGTTCTCGCACGTCCTTTTCACTGGCAAACCAATCCCAAATTTCTTTTAGCCGTGCCTCTGAAGGTGGTTTACCCGCCCCGCCGTGGTCAATGGGCTGGGCTGTGCGTTCGGCCACTTCTGCCATCATCAACAACACCACATCCAACGGTCGAAAACTGCCCGGATCAAGGGCAGTCATAGCACTGAAGCGAATCACCCGATACTGGGCGGCAATATCGGGATGCTGAATCAACCGCGACAGTTCGGTGGACTTACCCACCCCCCGATGTCCCATCACACAGGCTTTAAAGGGAATGCCATCGGCATAGCTGCGGTTTAACCGCAACTTTAGGCGAGCCATTTTATCGCCACCTCGTACCTGATTCACCTGATCGCGATAAAACGCCGCCAACTCTTCCGGAGTCTGGAGTGGCTCTGGGCTAAGGGTTTTGTAAACCGCATCCAGAGATTCGGCGGGGGTGATTTGTTGCACCGACTTTGGTTTGGATTTCATCGCCCACAATCCCTGCCTAACAGTTTCCAATCACCATACTCTTTCGATCACCATACTTCGCGTCCGCTGCGTCTCAGCAGTGTCCCATCCCGCGCACCGCACAGCCAATTATGCCACCATTCCCCATCCACCATCCACCATTCACCCCTCCCCTTCCCCCACCCAGTTTCCCTAGATTTACGGATCCCCATCGTCCGGCTTGAAGAAGGGGTACAAGAGGCAACCCTGTTGGGGCGGGTCACGGATTGGTAACCGCCGGGTCACTGCCTTGATTAACCTTATAAAGTTTTGCAGTCACCTTAGCCGTACACATTTCCCGTTGGAGGCATCTATGTCGGGCGATCGCTTGCATCAGATCGACGAACCGCTGGCACATTACCAAAATGGTAATGGCAATGGTCATAGTAATGGCAATGGCCACCAGTCGCCATCCAGCCAGGGCAGCTACACCCCCATTTTGATCCAGCCCAACGGGCAACTGACTCGGTTAGCCAACCCGCCCCTGCTCACCGCCGCCGCTCACAGCTCTGGAGTCAACCAACTGTTAGCCGAGATGTATCCCTGCACCGAAGCCTTAGCCAACTACGAACAGGCCATCCAAATTTATCGGGAAGTGGGCGATACCCTAGGCGAAGCCCACACCCTAAAAGAAATTGGCGACGTACTGCAACTACTGAACCGCCACACCGAAGCCTTTAGCCATTACAGCCAAGCCCTCAAACTCTATCGCAAAATCGACGACCCCGCCGGAGAAGCCCAGACCCTCAAGGCCATGGGCGATGTGCAGCATCAGCGAGACTATCCCAGCGATGCCCTCACCTATTACCAACAAACCGTCACCCTCTGCCACAAACTGGGCGACCACTTTGGTGAAGCCAACGCCCTCAAAGCCAGCGGCGATATGTTTCAACTGTTAAAACAAGACAGTGATGCCCTCACCAGCTATCGGCAAGCGGTCAAGCTCTACCACAAAGTTGGCGATACCCCCGGCACCGCCATCCGTGCCCGTTTCGGTGAAGCCAATGCCCTGCGGGCGATCGGTGACATCTTGCAGACCATGGCACAAGCCACCGACTCCCTGACCCACTATGCCAAAGCCATCCGGTTGTACCGCCAAGTGGCCGAGTCCCCTGCCGAAGCCCTGCGTGCCCGCCTTGCCGAAGCCCACACCCTCAAAGCCATGGGTGATGGCTTGCAAGACCTGCAACGGTACGCCGATGCCTTGACTCCCTACGAACAAGCGATCCAACTGTATCGGCAAGTTGGCGAATCGCCTGCGGAAACCCTCCGCGCTTGCTTAGGCGAAGCCAACACCCTAGTGGCGATCGCCGATGTGCAACACCGATTGCGCCGCAGCACCGCCGCCCTCAGCCATTACGAACAAGCCATCCACCTCTATCGCTACATCGCCCAACTGCCTAGCGACACCTTGCACATCCACCTGCAAGAAGCCTACACCCTAAAGGCGATGGGGGATGTGTTGCAATTCCTCAAACGCAGCACCGACGCACTCGCCACCTACGCTGAGGCGATCGCCCTGTACCGCGAGATCGGCGAAATCCCAACCGCTGCCGTTACCGCCCAACTGGGAGAAGCCCATGTGTTGAAGGCGATCGGCGATGTGCAATACTTCCTGCAAACCAACAATGAAGCCCTGACCACCTACGGTCAAGCCTTTGAACTGTACCGCAAAGCGGGCAATTCCTTAGGCGAAGCCCACACCGTTAAAGCGATTGGCGACGTGCTGCACGCCCTGCGCCAAAGCTCCAACGCCCTGTTGAACTATGAACAGGCGATGGAACTGTATGGCAAAGCCAGCGACTACCCCAACCAACGCTGGACGGGTTGGTTGGGTGAAGCCACCACCATCCGGTCGGTGGGCGATGTGCTGTTGAGCCTGAAACGCTATAACCAAGCCCTAACCAGCTACGAACAAGCGGTGGAACGGTATCAGCAAGTTCCGGCCAACGTGCTGGAAAGTTTAGCAGCGCGGCTAGGGACAGCCCAAGCCCTGCAAGCGATCGCCGATGTGCAACAGCAAGTGCGGAAATATCCCGACGCGATCGCCCATTACCAAAAAGCGTTGAAGCTGTACCGTCAGGTGGGCGAGTCACCCACGGAAGCCCTCACCGCTGACCTGGGCGAAGCCGATACCCTGCGCGGCATTGGCCAAATTCAGCAGGTGTTTAAGCAATACAGCGAAGCCATGACCCACTATCAACAGGCGTTAACCCTGTATCGCCAAGTCAAGGAGTTTCCTGCCGAAACCATGCGGGCGCAACTGGGTGAAGCCCACACCCTGCGGATGATTGGCAATGTGTTGCAAAGTTTCAAACGCAGCAGCGAAGCCCTCGACCATTACCAACAGGCGATCTCCCTCTACCGTCAAGTAGCCGAGTTCCCGCCCGAAACCCTGCGGGCGCAACTGGGTGAAGCCGACAGCATCAAAGCAATTGGCGACGTGCTGCAATTCTTTAAGCGCACCACCGAAGCCCTCGCCCACTACGAACAAGCGATCGCCATTTACCGCCAAGTGGCTCAATTCCCCGCCGTTGTTATGCACGCCCGCCTGGGCGAAGCCCATACCCTGAAGGCGATCGGCGATGGGTTGCAATTCCTCAAACGCAGCAGCGAAACCCTCGACCCGCACGACTCCACCGCCGACTTGTATTACGAGTTAGGCGAATCGACGACGGATAGCTTGCGCGATCGCCTCGGTAAGGCCAGCAGCCTGATCGACCTTGGCAACGCCCAAACCGACCCACAGCACGCCATGACCTACTTCCTAGAAGCCCAACTGCAATTGGGTGATGTGGCTGGAATGCTGACCACTTTGGTCGGGGCAGATGGCAACGGCATCGGCTACGAACCTCTGCAAAAAATCGCCAGAGACATCCGTGCCCAACTGCAAGCCGCCATGCAAGCCAAACGTTAACCCATCGCCATGGCGGTTTCAATCACCACCGCCAAATGTTCGGCACAGGCCATTAACAGTTGACTGTCTTCTAACCGAAAATAGTTGGGTTGGGGATGCATCAGCGTGATCAGTCCTAATAATGTCCGACCGCGCAACAGGGGAATGGCGATCGCCGACCGCACATCATAGGGTTGATCGGGCAACTGTAACCAGCGATCGTCGGTTAGCGTATCAGCCACTACGCCGACTTGGCGATGCTCGACAACCCATCCGGCCAAGCCCCGATCCAGCACCTTGCCAATCAGGGTATTCTTCATATCCCGAATCAGCGCACCACGCGCCAAAATACTTTCACAAATCACACCATCGGCGTTGAGCAGGAATAAGCTACTGTCCTCTGCCCCCGTCAATTCCACCGTTTTATTCAATACTTGCTTCAGAATCGTTTGCACCAGAAAACGACCACTGGTGGTGCGAGTTAAGACCAACATGTGGTTTAACAATTCTGTTTGTAACTGTAAAACGATCTGACTGATTTGCAGTTGTAATAGATCAGGATCACTGGAAGGGGGAACCGTCTTTAAGTTGGCGGCTGCGATCGCCGTTGGGGACTGCTGAACCAGCGAAGTGGATGAAGTCATAGCTCGAAAACCTCGACATGCAGATGCAAATGATGACCATACCGTCGCCACATGGCGATGGCGAAACCTGATGATTGGGGCAGCCTGACATGGGATACACCCTAGGAGAAGCGTGTGAGTTGGGGCGTTAGGAATTCCTCTTCCGCTTCCTCATCAGAACAGTGTTAATTGAGGGCAATAACTGTTCTTGGTTGTCTTGACTTGACTTTGCTTGGTCTCAGTGTGCCCAGCATCGAGCCGATGGTAACACCCCACCGCCAATCCATTTTTTGCGGCATCACGGTAACTGTCGAGGTAGATCAACGCTGAATTGGTTGATCCACAAGGGTTGGGGCACCCAACCCCTACATGGCCATCCGGTGTGGGATTTGTAGGGGCGTGGTGCCCGCGTCCTTAAATAGGTCTTTGGGCCACCAATCTCTAAGTTCCTTAGAGATTGCGATCGGTGACGGCTCCCAAACTACTAGAGGAGACTAACTTGGCATATTTAGCCAACACGCCTCTGGTGTAGCGCGGGGGTGGGGGTGACCAGCGATCGCGCCGTTGTTGCAGCACATCGTCGGGCACATTCAGTTGCAGTAACCGATTGGGCGCGTCAATGGTAATCGAGTCGCCTTCTTCCACCAGCCCGATCGTGCCGCCCACATAGGCTTCGGGGGCAACGTGACCCACCACCATGCCATAGGTGCCACCGGAAAAGCGGCCATCGGTAATCAGTCCCACGGAGTCGCCCAACCCCGCCCCAATGATCGCCGAAGTGGGTGCCAACATTTCCCGCATTCCGGGGCCACCCTTCGGCCCTTCGTAGCGGATGACAATCACATCGCCGGGGTTGATCTTGCCTGCCAAAATCGCATTTAAACAGTCTTCTTCCGACTCAAACACCCGCGCTGGCCCGGTGATTTTCGGCTTTTTCACCCCGGTAATCTTAGCCACCGCGCCTTCCGTTGCCAGGTTGCCCTTGAGAATGGCCAGATGCCCTTGGGCATACAGGGGATTACTCCAAGGACGGATCACATCCTGATTGGGAGAGGGGTCTTCGGGAATATCGGCCAACTGTTCCGCCACGGTTTTCCCGGTGATCGTCAGGGCATCACCATGCAGCAGGCCATGGGTCAGCAACATTTTCATCACTTGGGGAATGCCGCCCGCTTTATGTAGGTCGGTGGCCACGTAGCGACCGCTGGGCTTGAGGTCGCAGAGGACGGGGACACGGGCGCGGATGGTCTCAAAGTCGTCTAATGTGAGGGGGACGTTGATGGCATAGGCGATCGCCAACAAATGCAACACCGCATTGGTCGATCCGCCCACCGCCATAATCACGGAAATGGCATTCTCAAAGGCTTTGCGGGTGAGGATTTGGCTGGGTAAGATTCGCTTCTGGATGGCATTCACCAGTACCTTGGCCGATTCTTCCGTACTGTCCGCCTTTTCCCCATCCTCTGCCGCCATGGTGGAGGAATACATCAAACTCATGCCCATGGCTTCAAAGGCGGAGGACATGGTGTTAGCCGTGTACATGCCACCGCAGGAACCTGCACCGGGACAGGCATTGCGCTCCACGGCCATCAGCCGTTCTTCGTCAATTTTGCCTGCACTGTACTGCCCCACCGCTTCAAACGCACTGACCACGGTCAAATCTTCACCGTGCAGGTGACCGGGTTTGATGGTACCACCGTAGACAAAAATGGCAGGAATATTTATCCGCGCCATGGCAATCATGGCTCCGGGCATATTTTTGTCGCAGCCGCCGATCGCCAATACGCCATCCATACTTTGGCCATTGCAGACCGTTTCGATCGAATCGGCAATCACATCCCGCGACACCAGGGAATACTTCATTCCCTCCGTGCCCATGGAGATACCATCGCTGATCGTAATAGTGCCGAACACCTGCGGCATGGCTCCCGCTGCCCGTGCCCCGGCTTCTGCCCGTTTAGCCAAGTCACCAAGCCCCATGTTGCAGGGGGTAATGGTGCTGTGACCGCTGGCAATCCCGACAATCGGTTTCGTAAAATCCTGATCGCCAAACCCCACAGCACGTAACATAGCGCGGTTGGGCGATCGCTGCACCCCTTGGGTGACGACCTGACTTCTGAAGTTAT
>CAZJZR010000137.1:0-8082 GCA_964550475.1 uncultured bacterium | reverse complement strand
CCTATTGAAGGAAATATCCTATTTGATACTACGGGAAAAAACCCAGCTTATGACGCGGGATCAAGCGACGGGTTAAATGGGATTTGTAATCGGATCTGCTGATTCCATTCTGATTACTTATACTTATGGGTAAATCGCGGCTGGGGGATCAGGACGGGAGTGTGGGGAATTGCCTTTGTGCAAATGTTTGCAGGCTTTCGATTACCAGCGATCGCCCCTACGTGCGCTATAGATAAACTTACCCTATCATTCACGAGAGTTGTCCAAGAGTGATGCTATCGGTAATGGGTGATGAGTGGTGAGTGATGAGTGGAGTGAGGGTGCAGAAGTTGGGGAGGAGTGCGGGGGGGAAATTAATGCAAGATGGATAGGTTTGGGTGGACAGATGCGGATAGATCGATACAGGTAGATACATCCAGATAAAATAATTTGACTGTTGCGGGTGGATAGTGCCGTGGTTGTGGCTGAGTCATCGTTGCGATCGCCCTTACGAGTAGGGCTGGTGGGTACGGGGTATGCGGCAAAGGTGCGGGCGGAAAGTTTTCAGGCCGATCCGCGATCGCGCTTGGTGGGTGTCGTGGGACATACGCCAGAACGGACGGACGAGTTTGCCCAAATTCACCAAACCGAAGCGTTCAATTCCTGGCCAGAGTTGCTGGAGCAGGCGGATGTGGATTTGGTCGTGATTGCCAACGTCAACCAGTTGCATGGTCAGATTGCCCGTGCAGCCTTGCAGGCGGGGAAGCATGTGGTGGTGGAATATCCGCTGGCGTTGGATTTGGCCGAGGCGGAGGCGATCGCCGCCTTAGCCCAGAGCAACGGCTTATTGCTGCATGTCGAGCACATTGAATTGCTGGGTGGCTTACACCAGAGCCTCTTGCAGAATTTGCCATCGGTTGGTTCGGTGTTTTACATCCGTTACGCCACCGTGATGCCGCAACGTCCCGCCCCCAAAAAGTGGACTTACAATGCTGAGCTATACGGCTTTCCATTCGTCGCCGCTCTCTCCCGCATCCACCGCCTGACCAACGCCTTTGGTACGGTTGAGCAGGTGAGTTGCCGCAATCGCTACTGGGATCAGTCCGGACAACCTCCAAAGGATGGCTACTACGCCACCTGCATCTGCACCCTGCACTTGCAATTTACCAGTGGGCTGATGGCTGACATTACCTATGGCAAGGGTGAGAGTGTGTGGCAGAGCGATCGCCGCATGGAAGTCCACGGCAGCAACGGCGCGTTAATTTTTGACGGGGATGAGGGGATTTTGGTCAACGAGGGCGGGCAGCATCGCCTAGAGGTGGGGGGACGACGGGGACTGTTTGCCAAGGACACGGCCATGGTGCTGGATCACCTGTTCAACGGTAGTCCGCTGTATGTCCAGCCCCAGTCCAGTCTGTATGCCTTGCGGGTAGCGGACGCGGCGCGGCGATCGGCGGCAACGGGTGACGTGGTGACGGTGTAACGCACCGCAGTGACAAGGGGCAATCCCCCCGTAGTTGCCCCTACCGTGTATACATAAGTGATCGAATCTAGTCAGAGCCAATGGCGAGCCGCCCCCTAGCCCCCAATTCTGGGGGAACAGAAATTCAAAGTCCCCCAGAATTGGGGGATTTAGGGGGCTAAACAGCCCTCCGCGACAGCAGTTTCAACTTGTGTATACACGGTAGCGTAGTTGCCCTAAGGAAACCGATGATAGCGGTTTTTGCCGGATAGTTTGGCTTGGTACATGGCGGCATCGGCTTGGCAGATGAGATCTTCGGCACTGATGGGTTCCGATTGGGGATAGAAAGTTACGCCGACGCTGGCGGACACATGCAGGCTGCGATCGCCCACCGGAACGGGGTCGGCGGCGGCTTGCAACAAGCGGTGCAGAATTGGCAGGCAAGCGGACTCATCCTCCAAGTCCAGTAAGATGGCGACAAATTCATCCCCGCCCAGTCGCGCCACGGTGTCACCGTCCCGCACCGCTTGCTTCAACCGACAGGCCACCTGCTGCAACAGGCGATCGCCCATATCGTGCCCGTGAGCATCATTCACAGCTTTGAAGCCATCCAGGTCTAAGTAAACGACGGCAATCTGTTGCCCCCGTCGCCCCACTTGCAGCATGGCTTGGTGCAGGCGATCGCCCAACAAAATCCGATTGGGTAAGTTGGTAAGGGCATCGTAGTGCGCCGTATGCTCCAACTTTTGCTCATGTTGCTTTTGTGCCGTAATGTCGGAAAACAACGCCACATAGGATTGGATCTGTCCGGCTTCATCCCGCACGCCGCTGATGGTCAACAGTTCGGCGTAGGGGGTCTGGTCTTTGCGCCGATTCCACAGTTCCCCAGACCATGCCCCGGTGGTTTGCAGGTCTTCCCACAGTGCTGTGTAGCCCTCTGGATGCTGGCGATCGCACTTAACCAACTGCATCGATCTCCCAATCACCTCGTCGCGCGGATACCCGGTGATTTGGCTAAAGGCATCGTTAATTTCCAAAATTGTCCCTTGGGCATCGGTAATAAAAATACCTTCGCGGCTGTGGGTGAAGACGCTGGCCGCTAGTTTTAAGCGGGCTTCGGCGCGTTTGCGATCGCTGATATCCGTCAAAAAGGCAAAGGCTCCCTCCACCTCACCCGTTGCGGTTCGCAGGGTGGTGGCATGAATGCTGGTGTAGAGTAGGGTGCCATCTTTTTTGACCAGTTGCAGTTCGTAATGCCGATGGGGAGTCGTGGCAATGTGTTGCATCTGTTGGGCGAGTAAGGCGTAACTGGGTTCATGCACTAAATCAAAGGGCGTTTTGCCCAATAATTCCTCTGGTGCATAGCCCAGGAGGGTGCAGAGGGATTGGTTCAGTTCAATAATGTGCAAGTTGCGATCGAGTAACCAAAACCCCTCGGAGGTGGTGGCCAACAGCGTGCGATATTTGGTTTCGCTGGCGCGGAGGGCGGTTTCTAAGGCTTCCCGCCGCTGGATTTCTTGGCTCAAGACGTGCGTCCGTTCTTCAACCCGTTGTTCCAAATGTTCCAGCACGTCCGTGAGGTGATCGTTGACCTCGGTGAGGCGGTTGTTGGTTTGCTGGAGTTTGTCGATAAAGGCGCGGTTTTCAATCACCGTCGCCAAAATGTTGGCTAGGTTGCGGATGTAGGGTTCGTAGAGGGTGAATTGTTGGGGGTTGGCGATCGCGATCATCAAATAGCCATACTGATGCCGCGAGGTGGCTAACACGATGGCGCAACGCAGATACGTCTGATCCGGTTGATCCGGTTGATCCGGCTCTGGATTGGCATCTGCCCCTGGCTCGGATACGGGGACTGGATCGGCAAGACGGGTTGGGACAGACGGATCGGAGTTGAGGTGGTTGAAGTTGAGAGAGTTGAATTTGAGTTGTTCTGCATTCAGCCGAGTCAGCGCGTCTGCGGAATTTGCCGCCAATGTGGGGTAAATTACGCCATCTACACAAATGAACAAGCTCGCGACACCGGGGATTTCGGTCAGAGCCGATTGCAAAAATTGCGCGATCGCGTCTAGCCCAGGGAGTACGTCCAACATACTGGGAATCACTAACAAGCGACCCAGGACATCCGGGCGTACACCCCTATTCACCATGGCATCTCTAGCCGTCAATTGGTAGCCCCTTAGCGTTTAGATACTCGCGCACTGGAATGTAATAAGGATTCCGCACGACCTGCCCCCGCACCACCATCATGGGATGAACTTTGAGAATTTCAAACAAGGTGGCTCCGTCAAAGCGGTTGGCATCGTACTGACAAATCGCCATGAACGGATGAGTTTCGACTAACAGATTCAGGCGGGATTCGTATTCGGCGAGGCGATCGGCTCCCACCACCTGATCAGATAATGCCCAGGACATTTCGCCTGTAACACGCAGATGCCGGGTGGCGTGGCTGCAACACTCGTCATGCAATTGCCGTAACTGTTCCAGCATGGCCGCTGGGCTGAATTGGTTGCAGGGACAGTAGACCTGGTGGGCGGTTTGAAACAAGATATGCGCTGGGGCGGCATCGGCTGACTCATCTGAAGCTGGGACTTGAATGCCCATTTCGATCAGATAGTCCCGCACTAGCTCTGGTTGGTCTAAATCGGCAAAATAGCCCACAAATTCTTGGGCAGTTAGTCCGGCGTTAATGTACTGCGCCATCACCCTGCGCCGTTCGGCATCGTCGTTGTAGACGTAGCACATATGGGTTCCGGGTGGGAATTGTTCGGTAGTGAACCCCATGTCAATGGAGGGTTCGGTGTGCGGATGGGCTGTGGTGGTCATGTTCATAACAGGTCATTCCCCTGATGAGGGTAATGGGTAATGGGGATGGAAGTGGGGGGCGTGTGGCGATCGCCCATAACTGTGCTGGGTGGGGGTGGGAAGTAGCCGCAGTTCTAGCTGCAACTGAGGGGCAGCCAGCGTGGGATTGATAGGAGTGACTGAATCTGTGAGCTAGCGGGATCTGTGGGGTTGCGATCGGGGCATTGGGACTGGCTCACCGCCGTTAACGCCAATCAGTCGCCGCTGCAATCAGCTCATGACTGATCAGCTCATGACTGATAACCAATAACCAATGACCCACAACCATCATTGATCATCGAGCCGCTATCATCGAGCCACTTAATCACGAAGCTAACGGGGGGAAACAGATGCCAATGCACAGTGCGAGTTCATGCTGCACGTGATCGCTAAATGTTGGATGCTGGATTGGGGACTGAAGCGTTCCCTGATGGTGCATGGTGTTTAATCGATCAAACAACAATCAATCAACCACCATTTTGTTTCAAATTATACCGTTAATCCGGACTGGGTGAGCGATTGCGTGGCAAAACTGCAACCAATTGCAATCAATTTGCAATCAATCAAATACCCACAAATACCCATGCCGCTAACTGGAGAGATCCGGCATTGCCGTGTCCCTAGGCCGATCACGGGGATAGTCTTTTCCCGCTTGGCAAGCCTAGTGTCGTAATATGGGTAAAGAAAAATTAAACCACTATGGATAGTATGAGATAGTAGACTTCTGACCATAGATCGGTTAACGTATGGGGTAATTTAGCACCTGTATTTGCCCGCGATCGCCCCCCGATTGGTGCCGTCTTCCTGATCCCCCCTGTGCTTATGTATGAGCCTGCCGCCAAACAAAAACAAATTGCGACGGAATTATCACAACAGCAGATCACGCTGAATGCGGATCAGCCGACGGCTATATTTCACGTCACGGTGTATAACGACAGCGATCGCTTTGCCTCCTTCCAACTGAAATTAATGGCAGCGGGGGTAAAGGCGGAAGGGGCGAGAGCGTGGTATCGGCTGACTCCCTCGGTTTCCTCCAAAATTCCGGCTGGCGACTCGACCCGGTTTCAGGTGGAAGTGTTTGATCTGCCGCCGTTTGAGGCCAAGTTTCAGGGGGCGATCGACCTGACGGTGGAAGTGTCATCGCGGGAATTGGTCGGGCAGTACGATCGCCAAACCCTGCGCCTGCGGGTCGATGGCCTCCAAAGCACGCCCCCCAACCTCACCCTCATTGCCCCGTCGATTCAGGTGACTCCGGGGGAACGGGTGGCGATTCCAGCGGAAATTGCGATTACTGGCAGCATCCCCCTGTCCGTCACGATCACGGTGGATGGGTTGCCGTCCCGTTGGTTCCCCGAAGGCGTTGAGCAAACCCAAACCCTGAGTCCTGGCAGACCCCAACGGGTTACCTTTTATTGCCACATTCCGCCTACCCCCAACCAAGCTCCCTGTCAGACTTACCCGTTCCAACTGCGCGCCACCGGCAAGTTTGCCGCTGTCAGCATCCCGGGGCAGTTGCAGATTCTGCCAGCCGGACGGATTGAATTTCGCTGTGACCCCTTGGAAACGTCGATTCCCGAACAGTTGGGGCGATGGCTGAATCCGAGCACTGCGATCGCCCAGTTCATTCTGCAATTCGACAATAACAGCAACCTGCAAACCCCCACCCAAGTCAGCGTCACCGAAGTGTTGCCGCCTGCCAAGTGGCCGTGGCAACGCGGGTTTCGCTGGCCGTGGCAAGGGGAAGCTCTACCGTGGGCTGTGGCACCCGAAGCGTCGGAAGAGTTGGAACCATCCACTCCAGTTCCGCCATCCGACCTACCCGTCACCATCCCCCCCCTCCCCGCTGGCGTGGTAGTTGACAACCTACCGCCCGCTTTGCCGCTGGGGACAACAACCGTGCCGTTGCAGATTCAGCGGCGGTTACCGTGGTTTGGTTGGGGACGGGTGCAACGGTTTGCCATCCAAGCCCACAGCCTGGATCGGGCTATCCCCTTAGCACCGGATACGGAAACGGTGCAAATTACCGTGTTTCCGGTGATTCCCCTGTGGCTGCAATTGCTGCTGGCTGCGGTTTTGATGGTATTGGGGGCGTTGCTGTGGGCGTTGTTGACCGACCTGGGACACCGAGGGGCGGTCAATTCGGTGCAGTTCAGTGGGCAGGGGACGGAGGTGCTGAGTGGCTCCGATGACCAGTCGGTGCGGCGGTGGCGGGTGGATAATCGCAAGCTCGCGCCCAGCGGTCGGTTTGGCAATCTGAATAAGGCGGTGCGGGTGTCGCGCTATCGTCCGGTGAACAATGACCAGATCGCCATCGGGTTTGAAAATGGCGAAATCCAAATTGTCAATTTGTTGACGGGGCAGCGATCGCGCCTCACCCCCGATAAGGACGATCGGGTATTTGACCTCGCCTTCAGTCGGGATGCGCGGCTGTTGTATAGCGGACACGGCAGCGGGTTGGTGTTGCAGTGGGACATGACCCAACTGCTGTCTGACCAAACGGTGCCGCAACGGGCATTTGATTTACAGTTTGCCATTGAGTCGATGGTGTTGGTGGATGGCGATCGCCACCTCTTAGTCGGTGGGCGATATAACCGTCTGGTGCTACTGTCCGTCAACCCAGAGGGCAGAACCACCGAACCCATGAATCAGACTGGTAATCAAACCCAACTCCGAACTCCGAACCCCGAACCCATCATCACAGGCCAACCCCCTGCCCAGGTTGGACTCCGCACCGCCGCCCCGACTGGACAACTGATCACCCTGCCCTATCGCTTTCCGGGCAGTTCCACCGACTTCATCTCCAGCCTTAGCGTGGCGGAGCAGCAACCCAATCTGGTGGCCGTCTCCGATACCCAAGGCCACATCAGCCTGTGGAATCTGCAAACCTGCCTGAGCAATCCCGGTGCCTGTGCCCCGGTGAGTGAGTGGATGGGACATGGGGGCGTGGCGGTGCGATCGCTGGCTCTGAGTGCCGATGGTTGCTTTTTGGCGACAGCGGCGGATGATGGACTGGTGAAGTTGTGGCCGCTGGATGGGCAAGGGGTGCGGCGTGCTGATCGCTTGGAAGGCGTGATTTTAGAACGCAGTGCCAAACCACGGGCAGCGGTGGACATTATCCAAACGCGGGATGGGGTGCTGGTGACCAGTGGCGGCGATGACTGGAAGGTGCGCCTGAGTCGGGCGGATTTGCAAACTGCGACGCTGGGCGATCGCTGTCCGGCATTGAAGAAATGAATTTGGTGATGGGCAATGGGTAATGGGTAACTAGCTGATAGGAGGTGGGTGATGGTGATGAATGCTGAACAACGAACCATTGAAGACGCAGATCAGATGGAACAAGCCGCGATCGCGGCGCAACCGCTGACCGTCATTGTCACCGACTGGGACGAACACCAAGTCCGTCCCGGCAGTTCCCACTATCTGGGCGTAACCATCACCAACCGAGGGCAGGACGATGCCCTGGTGCGGGTGCGCTTGGAACCCGGTGTCGGTTCGGAACCGTTGGCCGAATGGTGCAGTCCCGCCGAACAATGGTTAGCCCTCAGCCATGGCAAAAGCGGCGAACTCACCTTCCACGTCCAAATCCCCGCCGATGCCCTGCCCCGTTGGTGGGACTACGATATCGTCACCCTGCCCCAAGGAGCCTACGCCGACTCCTACCTGCCCCGCACCCACCGTCGCCTGCAAGTCCTCGCCCCCGACACCAGCGACCTCAACCCCGACCCCACCTTTACCCTCAACCCCGCCACCACCCCCGATCGCCCGATCATTGTCCACGCAGGGGAACCAATTACGGTGGA
>CAZJZR010000136.1:0-8122 GCA_964550475.1 uncultured bacterium | reverse complement strand
GGGCAATATATAGAGCCTTAGGAAGAGTTACCGTTCCTTCGCTCAACAACTGGGTTACTTCCATAGAATTACAGGCCAGAAATAGTTAGCAAGATCAATACCTTCGCCAAAATTGCAGGAATCTAGTTACCCAAAGTGGGTGAATCCCTTTAACCACAAGAGTTTTAGGCGTTTGATTGGCATTGTTCTGAAACCCGCTCTGTGCGGGCGTTTCAGAACAATGGCGAAGGTATTGAAGATATCTATATTTTAACTATTTTAACACCCACCATAGTTCTGCACCGACTTCGTACAACGCATACTCAGAGCCACTTTGCTGCACATCACACTCAAGCTTCCCTTCCCAATTGATGCCTCTGGGATGTGTGGTGGCGTGGAGAATGATGGGAGATGGAGAGGTGGTGCGATCGCCCTAAAGTTACGCTGTTCACGCTTCAACCTGCCAATCCTCAACCTGTAATCCATCCACCCGCCCAAACTCTCGTGTGTTAGGGTGCATCTCAATTTAGGGATGAGTATATTTGCTTGGGCGAATTAGGCAGCAAAGGCACCATTGAGATAGGCACAGCGATGCTTCAAAACTTTCGCTACAGAGTCCACCCGCCATTGTGCTCCTGGCAACTTTACTCTTAACGCGATTTGTTTGACTAAGGATTCTACATGCCCAGAGCCAATCGGATGTCCTGCTGTTTGCCAAGCCTCATAGTCAATGATGCGAGAAGCATCGATTTCAGCATCCTGATAGGAGGCATTGGCACTCACGAGCAGGGCACACTTCTCAAAATAGGGACTCCACCGGGTACCGGCTTTGACTTGTAGTAGCTTGGCTTGGACAGTACTCAAGTGCAGTTTGCCTAACGTGCGGCTCAAGGTACGTTGTTTCCCACTCCTTGTATTAGTCGCGTTAGTCGCGGTGTTGACAAAAAAAATCCCAATTGGGGCAAGACATGTTCCTGTGCTAGGGCACGAACCTGTTTTTCAATGCCTTCATGTGGCTTGGGGGACTAGACGCGCTAAGCCTTGCTGGACCAGCGATCGCAGGACAGTTCCCTGTTGGTTCTGAAAGGCGGTTTGCAGCAGTTGTCCTAACCGTTGCAGATGCAGTGGTGATGCTTCCCCATCCGGCAGTGGTTCTTGGCTTTCAAAATAGTCAATCAGCGTCAGTCCGGCCAGTCGGGTGAAGTAGGCGGCACTGATACCCTGCACCGTGCCCCCGACCACAAAGGTCACCAGATTACTTTTGAGTAAGGTATTGAGGGCTTGGGTAGACAGTTCCACCAGTCCCAACTTCACCATCAAGGTTGCCAAGGTCGTCGCTACGGCTTGCGCCTGTTGCAGCGACACCGTTTGCTGGTAAATCGCGCCCAAATCGATCACCATTTGGCCGTTAATTGCGGCGGTGGCCAGCACATCCATCGTCGGCACCGGATTGAGGAAGGTGGTGGTGGCGGCGATCCACTGGAATTGTTCGACTACGGGCAGGGCACGGGCGCGGCGCAGTTGGTTTAACTGGTCACGGGTTTGGGTTTGCAAGTGCTGGGCCGATCGCAACACGGTGCCCCATACCAGTTGGTTAGCGGTTTGGCTGACTAGGGATTCTAGGCGTTGGGTCAACGGTTCTAGCGTCGGACTGGGGTGTTCCAGGGTTTCGGTGATGGTGCCGTCGGGTTGGTGTTGCCGGACTTTGATCGGGTCAGGGCAGGCGGCGATCGCCACTACATCCTCTGCCGCCATCAACGGGTGCAGCCGCTGGCGGATCTGCTGTAACAGGGTGATTTGTTGATCCGGCAAGTAGCGATCGTGCTGATTCAACGCCACCACCACGGGTTGCTGGGCGGTGGTTAGGTGCTTAACCGCCTCCAGTTCCGAACTGGTGAGGTCACCGTTGATCACAAACAGGGTGAGGTCAGTCTGCACCAGCACTTGGTCTAACTGGGCGATCGTCTGCTCAGCGGTGCTGGTGGCGGTTAACACAGCCGGTTGATCGTGAACGGTAATGGCAGTGGGAAAAGCATGATCTTGCAGCATCGTGGCCAGGGTTGTCTTACCGACTCCGGCACTGCCGACCACCGCCAGATTCAGACTGGTGCGGTCGAGGTCATGGGTTAAATAGGTGAGCCGATTGCGGAGAGCCAAGATGGCCAGTTGAAACGGTTCCGCTTGGGCGTTGGTCAGAGGGGCAGCGGTTGCTCCGGTGGTGGATGTGCTGGTGGATGTGGCAGTATAGGCGGCCAGTTCCTGTTCCAGTTGGGCGATCGCACCCTCCACGATGGCTAATCGCTGTTCCACAGTGGCGCGGGTGAGTTTGGGCAGAGGAATGGCGGCATCCAAGACAACGGGGGGAGTGGATTGACGACGCAGCCACAGCACACCCGCGATCGCGGCTACCACGGTCAAGGCAGTCGTTTCCTGGGCGAGGGCGTGGTGCAGTCCGTCTAACAACGCCCCCACCAAGGTCAGACCCAACCCACCCACCAAAATTGGTCGTCCTACTTTGACAGCCATCATTACCTATCCCCAATGGAAGCATCCCTTATTTTACCGATGGATTTGCCCGATTCACCGCCCAGATTCGATAAACCGCTACCGTTCGGCTACGCTCACGGAGCGGTTCGGCTACGCTCACGGAGCGGTTCGGCTACGCTCACGGCACGAATTATTCCCCTTCCAATGCCCAGTTGCCCAAGGGCAAACTCCACACGCCGCCCTCATCCACACAGTAGGCTCGCAATAATTCGGCACAGTTGGCGATCGCGCCCAAGTGGGCAATTTCATAGCCGTGGGTGTTTTGGGTGGGAAAGCCCAGACATGCGGCACGGGGGACTTGGCCAAACTTCATGGCGATCGAAGCATCGCTGCCAAAGCCAGAAATGGTGGCCAATTGCAGACCGATGCCCGCATCTGTGGCTACTTGGCGCAATTGGGCATTCAAGCCCTCGTCGTAGATGCCATAGCTATCCTGGGACAGCAACACGGGGGTGGCACCGTCGGCGATGGGGTACTCCACCGATAGCGGACAGATTTCTAGGGCAATCAGGGCTTCCAAATGGTGATGGCGGCTGAAGTAGAGGGCACCCACCGCCCCCACCTCTTCCTTTGCCGAAGCCACCAAATACACATCCACTGGCGGATTTTGCACCCGTGCCGCCAAGTCGAGCAAAATTGCCACCGATGCCTTATTGTCCAAGGTGTAGCTGGCGATGTAGTCCTGCATCCGGAACGGTTGCTTGCGGTGCTTGCCCACCACCACCCGCGTCCCAGGCCGAATTCCTGCTTCGGCCAATGCGGTCGCGCTGCATTTGGTTTCCACCCACACATCCTCCCACAGCACTGGAGCCGTTTCCTGCTGCACTTTCTGGGGCGACTCGTGGGAGACATGGCGCGATCCAAAACAGAGGATGCCGCTGATCAGTTGGCGATCGCCCAACAGATCCACCACCCCTTCGCCATAAATCCACGGAAAGGAACCGCCCAATCGCCGCACCTGTACCCGCCCCTGGTCGCCAATTGACTTGACGATCATGCCGATTTCATCTTTGTGTGCCGTGATGGCGATCGCCCGTCCAGCTTGCCGCCCCGGAATCCGGATGACGATATTACCCGCCCCATCTTGCCAACAGTCCCGCTCCAAGTTGTGCAAATGAGTCAGCAACCAGCGATCGATTTCCGCCTCCGCCCCGCTGGGAGAGTGACACAGCACCAATTCCGTAATCCGCTCAAATAATAGGTCGTAGTCCATGCCATCCCCCCATCTAATCTCCCTCACTATACCGTAGGCACTCCACAGTATCCACTACCGCTAGCGTTGGCGAATGTTGACGATTCGGTATGCAGTGTGAGGGAGGATGGAAGGCTGGCGATCGCGGCTACTGCACTGACACTGCACTGAATTTAACTGCACTGAATTTATAAATTCATCGTGAAGTTGGAATGCAATACGATGGTTCAGTTACAATCGCACAGTTAAATAAACTCTTAGTCAATAGACTTCTTAGTCAATAGACTTCTTAGTCAATAGACTTCTTAGTCAATACAGTTCTTAGCCAATACACTTAAGGACTTGCGGGAGAATAATATCCCCGTGTTCGGTGTAGGGACATGGCAATGTCGTGTCCCTACAGGTAGCGGCATGGGTACTTGATTTATTTGTAGATCCCTTAGTCGATACAGTCTAAATTAACGCCCGTCTCTGGTCACTCTTGCTATTAGGCTGATTAGCCAATATAAATGATGACTAAAGTCAGCGGTCGGCCATCCCTGTTGATAGCGTAGACTATATGAGCATGAAACCCTCGATCGCGGAATTGATTCATATTAGCGGCACCAACACAGAACGAACCCAACGGCCTAAGATGCTGGTTGTGGACGATGAACCCGATAACCTAGATTTGCTCTATCGCACCTTTCGGCGGGAGTTTCAGGTGTTTCGGGCAGAGAGCGGCGTGGCTGCGCTGGAGGTCTTGACCCAAGAAGGCGAAGTGGCCGTCATCATTTCTGACCAACGAATGCCAGAAATGAAAGGCACGGAATTCCTCAGCCGCACGGTGCCCAAATTCCCCGATACCATGCGGATTATTCTCACCGGGTTTACCGATGTTGAGGATTTGGTTGAGGCGATTAACTCTGGCCAAGTCTACAAGTACATCACCAAGCCGTGGGATCCCAACGAACTGAAGGCGGTGGTGCAGCGGGCGACAGAAACCTATCAACTGTTGAAGCAGCGGACTGAGGAATTACGCCGCGCCGAAGCTCAAACTGCCCTGTTGTCGGCGATTGTGCAATTGGTGCAGCAATCCGCCAACGTGAATGAAATGCTGACCCCGATCGCCGCCACCTTTGGCGAGAATTTTGTCGCCGATGCCTGTGTGCTGGCATTGGTCAACGGTGGCGAACTCACCGGAACAGCGGGACAATATGGCACAACCGACAATTGGCTAACGGCGGATCCGTTGGTGCAGCAGGCGATCGCCTCCACCAAAGTCCAAGGCTGTGCCGATATCAGCTCCGATCCGGCCTTGGCAAGCGTGGAACATTACCAAGCCAGCGGCATCCAAGCCCACTTAGCCATCCCCATCATCTACCGGGGGCAAGTCTTGGCGATCATGTCCTTGCAGTGGCAGCAACGGCACACTTTACGGGAAGATGAAGTGGTGCTGATTCACCTCGCCGCCCAGCAGGTGGGTCTCGCCTTAATTTGTTTATCGACCTTGTAAACGACCCTAGTTCTGCTGGATTGTGTGGTTGAACCGATAGACCTGTAGGGGCGAAGCATTCCGGCAGTTAGCTGTCTGGAGTGACCGTTAAATCATGGCCGGAATGCTTCGCCCCTACGTTGGAACCGCCCAATTTAGTCAGACCTAGAACCACCCCGTTCCTCTGCGGTTATCTGGATGTCTCTCTGCCCTGATTTTGCCAACTCTGGTTTCGCCAAGACCAATTTCGCTGCTGCTGTCGATCCGCCTGACCCGATCGCCGGGGGAACGACCGCCGTCACCGCTCCGGCAGTGCGAGATATTTTTGACCGGATTGCGCCCGTTTATGACGACCTGAATTTTTGGTTGAGTTTGGGGCAGCACCGAATTTGGAAGCAGATGGCGGTGAAATGGAGCAAGGCTAAACCGGGCGATACCTGCCTGGACTTGTGCTGTGGCAGTGGCGATTTGGCTCTGCTGCTGGCGGAACAGGTAGGCAAAACGGGTCAGGTAGTCGGGGTTGATTTTGCCGTAGCCCAGTTGGCGATCGCCGCTGAACGTGCCCGCACTCGTTATCCGTCCCTGCATTTGGACTGGGTGGAAGGGGATGTGCTGCATCTGCCCTTTGCCGATGCCGAGTTTGATGCCGCCACCATGGGCTACGGTCTGCGGAACGTCGCCGACATTCCCCGCTGTTTACACGAACTGCGCCGCGTCCTCAAACCCGGAGCCAGTGCCGCCATTTTGGACATGCACCGCCCCACCAATCCCCAAACCTATGGGTTTCAGCAATGGTACTTGGCCAATGTGGTGGTACCGATGGCACGGCAATTTGGTCTGACCGAAGAGTACGCCTACATCGCCCCCAGTCTGGAGCGGTTCCCCAGAGGAGCCGAACAGGTGGCGATCTCCCAGCAGGTGGGTTTCGCTGAAGCCATCCATTACCCCATCGCGGGCGGTACCATGGGAGTATTAGTCCTCAAGGCGTAGTCCTTGAGGTTCAGTTAGTTATTCGCCTCATCCTAAAGTCGCAAACTGTCCCTCATCCCCTAACCCCTTCTCCCTTTTTGGGAGAAGGGGAACCTGATATCAAAGTCCCTCTCCCCATTTGGGAGAGGGATTTAGGGTGAGGGTGATAACAGTGAGGTGCAGCTCATTTCGTTTTCATCATTGGCTGAGTCATCGTTGCTTTGAATCTCTCCGAACTGTGGTTGTTCATCGCCCCTCCGGTTGTCGGGGGGATTATTGGCTATTTCACCAATGACATAGCCATCAAAATGTTGTTTCGCCCCTACCGTGCCCTGTATGTGGGGACGTGGAAACTGCCGTTCACACCGGGGCTGATCCCCAGTAACCAAGAGCGACTGGCCAAACGGATCGCTGACACAATCATGGGGTCGCTGCTCACCCCAGACGAGTTGCAGAATCTCGCCCGTCGCTTACTGCAAACGGAGCGGATTCAATCGGCGATTCAATGGCTGCTGCAATCGGCACTGCAACAAATCCGCAACGACAGCAACAAAAAAACCAACCAAGTCCTAGCTGGAATTCTGCATGACCTGATTGGCCAATCCTTACCCCGCTTGCTCAAGGTACTGGCTCGCCAAGAAAATTTTTTGGAAAGTCAACTGAATCAAATCTTTGATCAGGTGATTTTGGAATTTCAACTGACAGACGAGCAGGCAGGACAGTTGGCCGATTGGTTGTTACAAGTCGCGCTGCCACCCGATGTGATTCGCCAGTTGGTGGTGGACTTTCTCACCGATCGCAACATCCAAGTGATTGACGAAGGCTTCCGGGAAAAGACCAGCGGCACCTACTGGGTCGTCGCCAATTTATTTGGCCTCCGCAATGCCCTCGTGCGCCTCCGCACCCACTTCTTAGACGAGAAAGAAGCCAGTAACGCCCTAATTGTTGATTTGATTCAGTCCTTGGGGGTGCGATCGCGCCTGAAGGAATGGATGCAAAACCTATCGTTGCAAAACCTCCCAGTCGGGACAGTGCGGCAACTGCGGAAAACCATGCGCGACAGTGTGCGGCAATACATCCGGGAGCGGGGAGCCGATGTGTTGGAAGGCTTGAGCGATTCCGTAGACTGGGAACACATCGCCGGACTGATCCTAGCGCGACTCAGCAGTTCCCCCGTGGTGAATACCTCGGTGCAGGTCGTGAGCCAAGAGTTAGCCCTGATCCTAGAACGCTATTTGGAAAAGGATTTAGAGGTGATCGTGGCACAGGCGATCCCGATTTTGAATATTGACGACGTAATTATCAACCGCGTCAAAGCCACCTCCCCCGCCAACCTAGAAGCGGCCATTCAGGGCATTGTCCGCAGCGAACTTCAGGCGATCGTCAACCTGGGCGGCATTCTCGGCTTCGTCATCGGCGGCTTACAATCGATCGCCCTGCTGTTGCGCTAAACACACCGAACCTGTCCGGTTGAATATCGCAAGCTATGGCAAGGACAACATACGAAGCCTTCACGCCAATGTTTACTGGAGGAATCATGCTGAGAGAGAGAGCGATCGCCCTCTCTCTCACAGCATAAACAACATCGATGTGTCGATGCGTGGACGATTGACATCTGGACTGAAACCTCAACTTGGCATCAATCGCCCCCACAGAGTTGCCCGATTTTCGGTAAATTGGCGTAAATCATGCCGGATCAGTCTGTTCAATCATGCAGGGAGTCTGACCCAGCCGTATCCCGTGACGGTTGGTGATCGCGCTCTGGATTCACTTGTGTATCGGTAAACTGATCACTGAGGGGAAAGTCAGACGAGCCATCGGGTAAGGTGTTGGACCGATCGCGACTACCACTGTAATTCATCCCACTCTGAGCAGAATTTAGTTCATTGATCTCGTCTAAATGTAAAGCTCCGCCGCCAGCTTGGGGTAAGCGTTTAGAACTACCAGAACCACTGCCCTTG
>CAZJZR010000135.1:0-8123 GCA_964550475.1 uncultured bacterium | reverse complement strand
ACCCAGGGCACATTGATCTTGGCGAACTTTTCCACCAACCGCTGGCAGGCTGGCCGCTCGGTGGCATAGTGCCCCGCATCAATCAGGATCAGGTTGCGATCGCGGCTTTCCTGGAACTGATGGAACTTGCAGTCGGCGGTGAGGTAAACCTGGGCACCCGTCGCCACTACCGCATCAATGAAGCCCGCTCCGGAGCCTCCCAGTACCGCCACGCGCTGAATCCGTTGCTGAAAGTCCACCGTCGGCGAAAAAATTAGGTCAGGGGGCGACAACATCAGGCGAATCCGCGCCAGCAGTTCTTGAAACGGTAAGGCTGCCTCCAACATTCCCACCCGACCATAGCCGCGCCCTTCGTGGGTGGGCAGAATCGGCTCGACTTGTTTCAGGTTAAGCAATTCCGCCAGCACATCTGCGGTACCGTGGTTCACTTGGTCAAAATTGGTGTGAGCCGTATAGATGCCAATGTTGTGGCCAAAGGCGAGGCGCACCATTTCCGCGATCGCTCCGCCCTGCCGCAACGACTTCAGCGGACTAAAGATCAGCGGATGGTGGGCAAAAATCAAGTTGATGGCAATCCCCGTTTGCCGGAGCGCGATCGCCTCTTCCATCACCGCTAAGGTGGGCGTGAGGCAGACCAGTACCCGTGCTGGTTCGTCCAAGACCCCTGGTTCCACTTGCCAACCGCAGTTGTCCCAGCTTTCTTGCCAAGCGGGGTTAGCCCAGGTTTCAAACCAAGTGATTAAGTCGGCGATGGTCATGGGGATGGAAAAGGGTGAAGTGGAAAGGGTGAAAGGGAATGGGGTTAGGCGATGTCGGGGGGGATAGATGGGGAGAGGCGTTCTTGTAACTGTTGCTGTAACAGGGTTTGAATGTCCTCTTGCCGTAATTCTACTCCTGACTGGGGATCACCGGGGGTTTCCATGAAAATGATGCTGTCAATGGTGTTGAGGACGATCATCTGGAACAGGATGTCAATAATCGGCAGGGGAGTGGCCATCAGATTGGGATCGTTGAGGGAATAGGGGCTGAAGGCGACATCTTTGAGGGTGGGAAAGGCGTAGATCACCGTTTTTTCGATCTCCGGCTGGCTCTGATTGCGGAGGGTGAGCAAGACCCATTCTTGTTCCAGGCTTTGCAGGATGTAGTATTCGGTGTGTTTGAGTTGGCTGGCGATCGCCTTCAACATGGGCGCGACTGCCGCAACCGCGTAGGGGGTGGTGCCGTCCTGGGGGGCATTGTCGATCAAAACCTGTAATTGTTGGTCTAAGTCCATTACCATGTCTCCCATGGGCACAGTGGTTGAGTCCATCCAGTTTCAGTAGACCACAAATCACCCTGACCCATCACCTCCGCCGAATTCTATTCCCGTTTATTCACCTCATCGATTTATTGTCTCCCATGCCCTCGCCGCTTGATGTCATTCGGATTGTTTTGGTTGAACCATCTGGGGCGTTGAATGTGGGTTCGGTGGCGCGGGTGATGAAAAATATGGGCTTGCGGCGGTTGGTGCTGGTGCAACCCCACTGTGATTGGCTGGGGGCGGAGGCGCGGCAAATGGCGGTACACGCGCCAGAGGTGTTGATGGACGCGATGGTGGTGCCGACGTTGCCAGCGGCGTTGCAGGGTTGCCAGCGGGCGATCGCCACGGTGGGACGCGATCGCCACGAAACCCAGCCGCCGTTGGAGTTGCCCCGCCATGCGCTACCGTGGTTGATTGCCTCTGGTGCAGATCAAACTGGTACAGATCAAACTGGTACAGATCAAACAGTAACGGATGCTGTCCAGTCGGCGTTAATTTTTGGGCCAGAGGATCGGGGCTTAAACAATACGGAACTGCAATACGCCCATCGGCTAGTGCGAATTCCCAGCGATCCCGCGTATCCTTCGCTCAATCTAGCGCAGGCGGTGGCGATTTGTGCCTATGAGTTGTACTGTCAGGTGGCGATCGCCCCCACGATTGCCGATCAGGTGCCGCAGCCCCATGCCATCCCACCGCTGCCACAGGTGCCGTCACCCGACCTCGCACCGATGGACGCGCTGGAAGCCTACTATCAGCAGTTGGAAACGTTGTTGTTGCAAATTGGCTATCTTTATCCCCACACATCCGCCAGTCGGATGAAAAAGTTGCGGTATTTGTTTAACCGTGCCCAACCGTCTCAGTTGGAGTTGGCAATGCTGTGGGGGATGATTCGGCAAATCAGTTGGGCGATCGCCGCCAGCCAGCTACCGAAACCACCCATGCCTTAACCTGGAATGATTGATCGGTTGGCAATCCCTGACTGTCGCTGGGAATCTAGCTTGGCTAATTTTATCCGCCAGACCCGTCTCACTGCCCCTGAACCGTTAGTTCAACATCTGTTAGTCCAGAATTTGGTTTGGGCACTTTTAAATTAGCAGACGATTCTCCTTGACCTATCTGTTTTTCGTGTTTGTCGAAGCAATAACAGGTGTCATGCAGCACTGACATGGCCACCTACGACTTCATCTACCACAGTTAGGGTGTATTGAACATGAGGGGCAAATTGCGGGAGAGTCGCCGAGGGGCGGCGGGGTTTACGCTGCTGGAAACGCTGGTGGTTTTGTTTATGGTGGGATTGTTGGCGGCGATCGCCACTCCTAGTTGGCTAGGGTTTGCGGATGGGTATCGACTGAGTAATGGTTTGAGCGCGATCGTGTTGGGAATGCGGCAAGCCCAAACCCAGGCTGTGCATACGCGCAAAGACTGGCGGTTTAGCATTCGGGAAGTGAATGGGATTGTGCAATGGACAATTCATCCCGACAATATTTCACCCGGCTCATTACCTTGGCATAGTTTGGATGCCAATATCCGCCTGGATCCATCGCTGACCACATTGTTTCAGCATTCTGGCATTCGCCGCTTGGAGTTTAACCATTTTGGTCGGGTGAGTGGGCAACTGGGACGGGTCACCCTGATGGCAAGTAATGGGAGTAGAAGCCGACGCTGCGTGTTTGCCTCGACGCTGCTGGGGGTGTTGCGTACAGCCAAGGATCGAGATTGCGGTTAAGCGACTGGTAGGGGACGTGAGCGAGGTCGGTTTAGTCTACGGCAACAACGCGGAACCCCATTTGGCATTCATACTGGTTGGGCTGCTGTTCACCACAGTCGCGCACTGCTCGCCCACATTGCAATTTGCCTTGCCGCCAGCGTGGTTGACCGCTCTGATCGGCCATCAAGCAGCTTTGACAAATGTTTTGGGTTGACAGAATTTGGTTATCTGTGAGGATGACTAACATGAACCACCTCCGATAAAGCCATGGCAAACACGATTAGCCAAGGATGTGATTATTCCTGCTACACCTATTCTAGTTCAGTCAATTCTGATACCCAAACAAATCGTGGCAATCCTTCATGAGGTTGGGATTTGGTCAAAAAACGTTTGACGGGTAAACCGCCGACTGCATATTTCCACTCGCTGTATTGCCGCTGGCAGAACCAGCCCCTACAATTTGATCTGGCCAATGGTGCTGGATGATCTAGATCGCCATTTCGGCAAACCTAGACAAATCAAGGGTTACAGCAACTTGTATCGGCAGGCGATCGCCCTTGAGGCAGGGCACGGCTCGATCTGCTGAGGCACCATAATGCTCGGCCAGAATTCTTTGCCAGAGTTTTTAACCATCCTCTAGCCAAGGAAGTCACTTCATCAGACAATAGGAAAAAGATGAAAACTGTTTATAAAACTTCAGGTAGGAGCAGAGTTCATGGATCTCGATTTACGGCTACTCGTCGTGTTACTGCCAGTATTGTTAGCTGGCGGTTGGGCCGTTTATAACATTGGTCAAATTGCGATCAAGCAAATTCAAGCATTTCTTAGCAAGTCTTAATTTTTCAGACTTGTCACTAAACTTTAAACTCCTACGATGAATCATCTTGGCTCATCGTAGGAGTTTTTGCTGGTAGCAAATCAATTGCCCCAGAGGCTAGTTGTTCCCTGCACAACCCTAGCTGAGCTAGGATCAGACCGATCATCACCAGCGTAAAACCTGAACAATATTGGAAAAATCATCCGTCCAAGGGCGAACGGTGGTTGCAGTCAGCGATCGCCACCGTTGAACCTGTGCCAATGAGCCAAAATCCTGCTGGTGCCGTGCCAACAAAACCCAGTGGGACGGGAGTTTTCCGGCGGCGCGATCGCCCACTGAAACCTCTTGATCCCGTTGTTGTAGCCCCACCAAACCCATCTCTTGGGCTAAGGCGGCTAGCACGGGTTCTAAATTAATGTAGCGATTGGAAATATTCACTGCCAACAATCCCCCCGCCGCCAATTTGCTGAGATACAGTTGTACTGCTTCGCGGGTCACCAAATGCACCGGGATGGCATCAGAACTAAAGGCATCCATAATCAGTAGATCATAGGTTTGATCCGCTGTCTGCTGCAACGCCAGTCGGCCATCGCCCAACACCACCGTAGGCTTCACCTTGGCATCACTGAGAAAGGTAAAGAAGCGGCGATCGCGAGCTAACTGAGCCACCGTGGGATCGATTTCATAAAACGTCCATTGTTGACCCGGTTGGGCATAGGCCGCCAAGGTACCAATTCCTAACCCCAAAACACCAACCCGCTGCAATCGACTCGGAGCGAGGGTGCTGAAGACTTGCCCAATCGGACCGCTGGGATGGAAATAGGTTAGTGGTGCTAGTTGACCGCTGGGATCATGAATCTGCTTACCGTGTAGCGTCGTGCCATGCAATAAGCTGTAGGCATTGGTTTTGGCTTCGTAAAGCACTCGGTTGACCCCAAAAAAGCTCCGTTCTGTCGCCAAGACTTTACCCGGAGTCCCGATGGTAAACTGCCCCAACAGCAACACCAACCCAACGATTAACCCCAATCGCCACGTAGATGCTTCAAAGCTGACACCGAGGGCGATCGCGCCACCCACCGCTAACACTGCTCCCCCCCAACCATAATTCGGCAATGGTTGGGTTCCCAAGCCCACCAGCAACACACCGATCAAGATGCCTAAACTCAAGGTTGGCAACAGACGCAGAGACGATGGAATTGGCGACCTAACCACCACAGGCAACAGCAATAGACTCAGCATTAACGCCCAGGGGTATTCACTGACGGTTGGGAACAATAGCGGCGCAGCGATCGCATTCACCACGCTACCAAGTACCCCACCTAAGGCAATCCACAGATAGAATTGGGTCAAGTGCTGAGTAGCAGGACGGGTTTGGAAGAGTTGCCCATGGAACAACACAGCCACTAACCCCAAACCGCAGAGATGTAGCGGGATAGACACCCAAATCGGCAAGGGTACCTGAAGCAAGACCAGCAGTAACAGCAGCGTGATGATGGGTGCAGCGATCGCCGGCAACGCCCCCGGCAACCGGAATTGTGAGTTAAAGGTGAGGACAAAACTCAGCAAGTAAATTGCCAGGGGAATTGCCCACAAAAACGGCACAGAAGCCAAATCCGTGGCGATGTAGGTGGTTACCCCCAACAACAAACTAGCAGGCAGGATCGATAATCCTAGCCAGCGCAAGGGTTGACGCGGGGATAGCGGTGCATCACTAACGGTTGCCTCTGGAACTGTCGCCGCCACCTCCGGATGCGATGTGAGCGATGTGAGTCCGGTGCGCTGAACCGCGATCGCCGCCAGCGCAATCAACACTACCAACAATCCGTAGCCCCCTGCCCACAGTTCAGTTTGGCGACTGAGGGGAATCGACGGTTCAATCACCAGGGGATAGGCCAACAGACTGAGAAAACTGCCGAGGTTACTAGCGGCGTAAAGGAAGTAGGGATCGTGGCGATCGGGGTGGGGGGTGTGGGCAAACCATTGTTGCAGTAAGGGAGCGGTAGTCGCCACGGCTAACACGGGCAATCCCACCGTTACCGCCAACCCACCCAGTAACCAGGGAATTGGATTACTGTCTGTGGGTGGCAGGCCAATCGAGTTCAGGCGAATGGGCAGGAAATAAATCGGCAGCAACAGCAGACCGCAATGAACCAGCAATGGCCACACCGTTCGCTGTCGGAGGGGCGGCAAACTCGCATAGCCATACCCCAACAACAAGACAGCCTGAAAAAAGCAAGCACAGGTATTCCAAACCCAGGGCGAACCGCCTAGCCATGGCAACACAAGCTTGGTCACCAGCAACTGCACCCAGAACAACAAGAAGGCACTGAGAAACAGGATGCTAGCAAATAACCACAGCAGTAAGCCCCAGAGCACGTTGCCCACGTTGTCGGTTAGGAGGTGTTGGGTTGGGTTGGGATCAACTTCGCCACCCGTAAGGATTCAATCAATTGAGCCACGGCACTGTCTAAACTGGCTCCGGCATCCAAGGCCACCCAACCATCAGGAGTCAGCCGCCGCACTTCAAAGTGGAGGTGGGGGCCAGTGGAGTTGCCAGTGCTGCCAACTAAGCCGATCGCGGAACCTTGCTCAACCCACTGGCCGGGCTGGACATAAATTTGTGACAGATGGGCATAGAGGGTTTCTTGCGTGCCCTTGTTATGGCTCAGCACAATGGTCAGACCATAACCGCCCAACCAATCCGCCACAGACACCCGACCAGAGAAAGCAGCCAAGACAGGCGTGCCCATGGGTGCGCCCAAGTCTGTACCGGAATGGAATCGCCAAGTCCCGCTGATGGGATGCAATCGCCAGCCAAAGACGGAGGTAATTTCTGCCGGAATGGACAATGGGAACATCAGACGGAGGTTACCGTTACCGGGTAAACCTTTGGGACGCATCGCCGGATTAAACCCAGAACCATAGGCTGCACCCGTGGTACCCAAGGCACTAACCGGATACCCGCCGGAATAACCCTGTGGATACGCTCCGTTGCTAGCCCCATAGACCCGCCCAGACACCTGACTGTTGCTGGCGATCGCCGCTCCACAGACCCCACTCGATACCCCTTGCCCTGTCGCATAGGTACTCTGACAACCACTTTGCCGCTCCGCCAAAATCACTAGTGATGGCGCGTCATAACTGCGGGTTGCGCCGACACTGTAATCCGTTTTGTCGATTAACGATTGACCCGGGCTGATGGTTGGACTAGCGATCGCGGCACCTGGACTAGATGCAGAGGGTGCAGGGGCAGCGATCGGGATGTTACGTTCCAATTGAACGGCAGTGGGAGCCGGAACGGTCGCCGCTGGTAATTCAACAGGTTCAGGAGCACTCGCCGCTGGAGCAGCGGGAGTTAATTGTAATTCTTGGGCACTGGGTAAGGCTGAGCCACTATTACTGGACTCTACGACATCAACTTGGGCAACAACTGGTGCACTGGTGAGTGCTACGCCCAACGTCGCCATCCCTAACCAACGTAAACTTGCCATACTGACTCCTCTCAACCCATTACCCAGCTAAATCTAATTGGCTGAAATGTAACCATTCATATTCGCCTATCGGAAAAATCTTGCGGGCTACGCCCGATTCTTCTTCCCCGTCAGGGGAGTGAACAGTTACGCTGAAATTGTTTCAACACATGACTGGCTAAACACACCTAGCCATCTGTGGTTGCATTTCACAATCATGAGAACCTGATACATGAGAACCTGATAACAATGAAACCCTATAAGTATAAGAAACTCATAAGTATAAGAAACTCATAAGTGTAAGAACCTCATAATAAGAACCTCCTAAGTATAGGAGAAACAGATAGAAAGAGACACATACAGACTAGCTCAACCAATGACCTGGTGTGTGATCCGGGAAATTGTCTCCAGTCCAAGACCTCCCTCAATTTCACCCGCATCAAACCCATATTTGGGGAGTACCCGTCCTAGAAGCCATCGGAAAAGACATCTAGAAGGTTGATGAAGGTTAATTTTTCCTGCACGAGGCGCACGAAAAATCAACTTTTACAACAGTCTTTTCTCTAACTGCCGAATTTCAATTGACGAACCAGTAGAACTAAACACTAGACTAGAACTGAAGCCTAGTGCAGCGATCGCTGTTGCACCTATAGCCATCCGAGTTGAGTGGCAAACCGCCCAGGTTGTTCAACTGGCAGAACAAGGGGCTTAGACTCCTTGCCTGTTCCCGACTGATTGCGGATTGCTATATCTGATTAAGTATCAGGTTAAGTATCAGGACTATTACAAAAATCAGGACTATTACAGCCCTAACCTTGAAAATCGTCG
>CAZJZR010000134.1:0-8134 GCA_964550475.1 uncultured bacterium | reverse complement strand
TAGCGTAGACCGTATTGATGGATTGTATTGACGAGAACTTTGTCTCTAAGGCAACCTTGGAGACAATACTTGGATTGCCCAGATACGCCCCTATCGGATCACGGATTGAGGTGCCCTTTGGATGAATAAACAAACAATCGAATTATTTGGTGATTTCATTGAACACTTTCCCCCGGAGCAAGATGCCCTAGAGTTACGCTTTACCCCTAGTTCTCATCCCATCCGCAAACGGTGGCGCACCCATCGGCTCTCGGCTCATTTTGTCGCCGACTACTTTACCAACTTTTTGCCGATTGATGAGGATGATCCCAGCAGTGAACGCCGAATTAAGGAGAGTAAGGGTGCAGTCAGTTACGTGGCCAATGAACTATTAGAAAATGCCATGAAGTTTAACGATGAAACATCCTTATATAAAGTCCGGTTTGGTATTCATTTTCTTGGGGATGTGGATGTAACGGCAGCAATTTTCGCCACCAATAGCATTCAGTTCCAAGCGGTTGAACCGTTTAAAGCTTTTATTCACGAATTGCTCACGGGTGATCCGACTGAGCTGTATATTCAGCAGATTGAGAAAAGTGCGGCAGCGGAAACTGAAAGCTCCGGTTTGGGACTGCTGACGATGATAAATGACTATGCTGCTAAACTCGGTTGGAGGTTTACAGCGATCGCAAATACCACTCCAGATCATCCAGATCATCCGGTTGACCATTCTCCTGCCATTGCGCCGCTAACTGATCCATCAACTGATGGGGCTGCACCAACCGTTATCGTCACCACAATGGCTCAAATCTCGGTTTAGCTCCACCGACCACCATGGGGTTCCATGCCATCTGAAATTAGCCAAGCCTGTAATTAGAAAATCTCAAGACGACTGACGGATTTTTGGGGGTATCGACTGATGTCATCTTTGGGGTAGAGTTGTTAATTACCCCCGTCTAAACTGAGAATGCGATCGCATTGATCGTTGCAGGCTCTCATTACAGCCACCTGGATACCTGTCATACCGTAGTTCACCTGGCCATAATGTCCAATTAGCCTTGATGCCCAGACACCTGCTGTCCAAACATCTGTCCAAACATCTGTCTAAACATATAGAGGCCCAATCAATAAATCGCAGGATTTAGATTGCTAGATCGCAAACCAATAGAGGCTGAATCAATTCAGGTTGAATCAATGGGTTGGTCATGCAGTTGGGAACAGTGGCTTTATAAAGATTTTAACTTTTGATAAAGATTTCTAATTGTTAAGGATTTCGGTAATGCAAATTCAGGAGATTAAGGGCGAAGATTATCTTGTCTACTACGAGCCAGAATCGATTACGGTGCATTTTCAAGGGGAGCTTAGCCTTGGCGGGCCAGTGGAATATGCCCCGATCGCCAGCTTACTCGATACTGTAATCGCCCAATCGCCCTCAAAACTAATTCTGAACGTAACCCAATTAGCGTTTCTGAATAGTTCTGGGATCAGCATGATTTCCAAATTTATCATTGGCCTCCGCAAAAAACCGCTCCTCTCCGTTGTGGTGCTTGGCTCAAGTGAAATTCCTTGGCAGGGTAAATCCCTGAAAAATTTGGAGAAACTGCTCCCTGGATTGACTTTAGAACTGGTTTAGGACGATGCCCCTTCCCCTTGCCGCTCCTAAATTTCGGCTGCGGACTACGCTTGTCATCCCCTTTGTGTTGCAAATTGTGGCAGCGGTTAGTTTGGTGGGTTACCTTTCCTTTCGTAACGGCCAAAAAGCTGTTAGCAACCTCGCGATCGAACTGAGTACCCAAGTTACCAATCGGGTTAGCCAACAATTACATAGCTATTTAGCCCTTCCCCGCCAAGCCAATGAAATCAATCGGCAGGCGATTGAACTGGGAATGCTGGATCCGTTGGCGATGGACACCACAGGGCGGTTCTTCTGGAAACAGATGCAACTGTTTGAACACCTGAGTTACATCAACTTTGGTGGGCAGGACGGTACGTTTGTGGGCGTAGGCCGGGAAGACAATGGATTGCTGTATACCGAACGGATGCGCCCCAGCGATCGCTTCCGCTACAACCGCTACACCCTCGATACCCAAGGTAACCCCGCTCAACTCTTAGCCCGTGAACCCTATCCCTTCCAAACCGAAGAATGGTATCAGAGCGCGATTCGGGCTGGCAAACCAACCTGGAGTTCGATTTACCAGTGGGCAGACCGTCCAGAGATCATTTCCATTTCCTCCAGTTACCCGGTTTATGATGCCAATCGGCGATTGGTGGGGGTACTAGGGGTAGACTTCATCCTCAGCCAAATTAGTGAATTTCTTCGCACCTTGAACGTTAGCCCGATGGGCAAGGTGTTTGTGATGGAGCGGGATGGCATGATTGTCGCCAGTTCTAGCCAAGAACGCCCCTATCGCCAGGTGGAAGGCAAAGCCCAACGGTTAAACAGTTTGCAAAGTCAGGAACCGTTAATCCGAGATGCCGCCATTGCCCTGCGCGATCGCTTCCGCAACTTCACCCAGATCACCCAACCCCAACTGCTGCCAATCTCGCTGAACCAATCCCACGCCTTTGTTTCCGTCACCCCGTGGCAAGATCAATCCGGTTTGGACTGGTTGGTGGTGGTGATCATCCCCGAAGCCGATTTTATGGCGCAGATCGAAACCAATACCACCAACACCCTGTGGCTGTGCGGTGCCGCCTTCGTTGTGGCGATTGGAGTTGGAATTCTCACTGCCCGTTGGGTCACCCGTCCCATCCGCCGCCTCTCCTTCGCTGCTGAAGCCATGGCCGCCGGGGACATCAACCAAACGGTGGAGTCCAGTCATTTAGTCGAGTTGGATCGATTAGCAACAGCCTTCAATCGCATGGCCGCAACGTTACAAGACTCCTTCAACGCCCTACGCCAAAGCGAAACCCGCAATCACGCCATCCTCCACGCCATGCCTGACCTAATTTTGCGGTTGCGGGACGACGGCACCTATTTGGATATTCAGCCTGCCAAAGGGGTGGGGTTAGTCGCCCCAGAGGAGCAACAAATTGGCAAGCGGATTCATGATTTTTTGCCCCCAGAGTTGACCCAGCAATATTTAGATGTGGTGCAACAGGCGATCGCCTCTGGTGAAACCGAAGCATTTGAACATCAATTACAGATTGGCGATCGCCTCGGCGACTACGAAGTTCGGGTGGAGAAAAGCGGTGCCAATGAAGCGATCATCATTGTCCGCGACATCACAGAACGCAAACGCAGCGAAAGCCAACGCCAACAAGCCGAAGCCCAACTATTAGCCAGCGAAGAACGCTTCCGCAGCCTGGTTAGCAACATCCCAGGCGCACTCTACCGTTGCCAACCAGACAACGAATGGACGATGGCGTACCTAACGGATGCCATCCAAACCATTGCCGGATATCCAGCCGCCGACTTTATCAACAACCACGTCCGCTCCTACGCCAGTATCATCTACCCCGACGATCGCGACCTCGTAGAGGTGATCGTCAACCACGCCATGGTAATTCAGGAATCATTTACGCTGGAGTATCGCATCCTGCACCAAGACGGCAATGTGCGGTGGGTTCACGAACAGGGGCGCGGCATGTTTGACTCCGATGGTAACTGCATCCACATTGACGGAGCCATTTTTGACATTACCGAACGCAAGCAGGCCGAACGCTCCCTCCGCCGCAGTGAAGCCACCAATCGCGCCCTAGTGGAAGCCATCCCGGATCTGTTAGTCCGGGTGAATCGAGACGGGCAATACATCACCAATGCCTTTGGAGCCAATCGGCTGCGTAATATTGCCGGAGGCAGTGCCTCCTTTGCGGGTACATCAGTTTGGGATTCCCTACCGCCCCAGCAAGCAGAACAACGGATGCAAGCGATTAGGGCTGCATTGGACACAGGCAATTTGCAAGTGTACGAACAGGAATTAACCATTGACGGGCAAACAATTTATGAAGAAGTGCGCGTCATGGTGATGAGCGATGAGGAAGCTCTGATCATGGTGCGGGATATCAGTGCCAGAAAGCAGGCCGAGGAAGCCTTACGTCTTGCCAATGAAGAGTTGGAACAGCGCGTGGAACAACGGACGGCAGAATTGCGGCAGGAAAAGGAGCGATCGGAGCAATTGTTGCTCAACGTATTACCAGCGGAAATTGCCGAACGGTTAAAACTCTGTGAAACCTCTCCGGCTGAACACTTTGAGGAAGCCAGCATCCTGTTTGCCGATATTGTGGGTTTCACCAGTTTGGCCACCCACTTGGAACCGATGCAATTGGTAGATGGCCTCAACCAAATTTTCTCCGCCTTCGATCAACTGACGGAAAAGTACGGCTTAGAAAAGATTAAAACCATTGGCGATGCCTACATGGTGGTCGGTGGGTTGCCCGTGCATAAGGATGATCATGTGTTGGCGATCGCCGAAATGGCCTTAGACATGCAAGCCCAAATGAAAGACCTCAACAGCATTCTGGGCAATTCGCTGCAACTGCGGATTGGCATCAACACGGGGCCTGTGATTGCTGGCGTGATTGGCATCAAAAAATTCATCTATGACCTGTGGGGCGATGCGGTTAATATCGCCTCCCGGATGGAATCCCAAGGCAAACCCGGTTATATCCAAGTCACCGAAAGCACCTATACCCATCTGAAAAAACACTACTGGTTAGAGAGTCGCGGCAGCATTGAGGTGAAAGGACGCGGCGAAATGAACACCTATTGGCTGATGGGACGGCGATAGCGACGGGTGCATCCGATAGCGCAACAAGGATGCTTACAAGTCAGCTACAGCACGTCCAACCAAGTTACAAATAATACTAATTGTTCAACTTGCCGAACTAGGAGCTTAAGCGGCTTGCCTGTTTGTGATTGATTTCGGATGGCGAGATCTGGTTGCACTACCTATCATCAATGCCAGTAACAATTTGATAGAAATCACTCAATTCTCGCTCCACTATGGATTGAGCGGTTGCACCTAGCTGCCCAGATGGCAAATACTCAATGTGACCTGCTAGTATTGATCCATTCCGACTTACTTTCGATGATTTCATACTGATTTCATGGCTAGGATCAAGCGATCGCCCAATATTTGTCATTTGTAGCGTAGGCTACTTTGCCGCGATCGCCATGATAGCAATTCGCAATAGTGAAGCCATAACGTAGTCCTCGATACGAAAGGCAACACTCGGTTATTTGTAAACTTTTCCGCCTTAAGCTTGACTTTCCATGGAAGGAATTTATATTTGTAAAAGGCAGGCTTTATTCGGGGATCAACCCCAAAATTTAGCCGATTGAATCAAATAACTTCAATCATTTTTAGTTGAGTGTTAGTTGAGTTGAATTTAATTTGGTCGAAGGTTAATTGATCCACAAGACTCTTTGATGACTTGTAAGTATGCAGGTAGCCGAATCTAGGGCGCGGTTTCCGCGCCCCTACACACCAAACAACAGATGGCATTGTAGGGGTTGGGTTTCCCAACCCTTTTAGATCGAGCAATCGAGCGTTGATCAACCTGAATAGTTACGATGACTTTTTGATAAAATCACTGATAATTTTGCCCACGATCATCCAACAATTTGCCCTCAATTTGACCTCAATCAGCACACCTAGACCGGAATACCTAAAACAGAATACTTGTGTATTAATTCTTTAATTACAGACATTTTTTGATGTCCACTTTTTAAGGTCAAGGTTTTAATCAGAAATGTTTGTTCGTTGGTTAATTAGAAACAACCTTTGTCAACATATAGCCCTAGATTTGCAGGTAGAGCGTGTTTTAAGAGTTGATGTTCTCTGCGCCTCGCGCACCCAAAATCAACCGTCTAGCCACCTTTTCAAGCCGCCTCTAAATGTAACCGTTCACTCCCTGGGGGAGGAACCAGCGGGCGTAGCCCGCAACCCTTTTCCCACGGGGGATGTGAACGGTGACCTCTAACTTAGTGCAGAGAGTTAGTCCACAGAATTAGTGCAGCGTAAGTCCACAGGCAGCAATAGCAAATGAACGGCTTGTAGATGCAACTGGTTCTCAATCAACCGCCAGTCATCTGATCAATTGCGCTCTTGTGTGCGTCCCACTCACTACCGCTCACTACCGCTCACTACCGCTCACTACCAATGAACGGTTGCAGATCAGGTCTGCTTCATGCCTTGGTAATACTCGACGCGCAATCGAGTCTGCCTTAGTTTTGTTGCCTTAGTTTTGTTGCGTGTAAATTTCGGTTCTTCATCATTAAGCCCCCCCGCTCGCAAGTATTCGACGCTCACTATTTGACACCATTGACAGGAATGGTTGTCGATTTGCAGAATTCGCAGTTCTCCTCTCCGGAGATTTAGTAATTTCTCACTGTTCCTCACTACTGAAATTGGTTTAAAAAGTCATGAGTGAATGTCTTTGCTGCTCAACGGTTTTATTACGACACATCCAACGCAATCGGGTTTATTGGTTTTGTCCTCAGTGTCGGCAAGAAATGCCCACATTGGATATTTACCTCAAAGCTCAACCTAGCGGAGGAGAAGGATTGCTGGAACACTTAGAACAACTCAGCATCAATTCCAAATAGGGTCAACACCTCCCAGTAGGGTTAACACCCATTAATTGGGTCTCATGTAGCGGTTTTCAAAGTTATGAGACACAAATGATCTATGAGACACAAATGATCACTGTAAATCCCCGCTGAAGAAGTTGTATCTCTAACAGGGTGGTTTAAAAGTTGATTTTTCGTGCGCTCCGCCCACGAAAAATCAGCCTTCTAGCCTGCATTATTCACGATAATTTACCGGAAATCCCAGCAATTCTGTAGGGGCGGTGCCCCCGTCGTTCCGTCTCTTAAATCTGGGTGAGAGCTTGCAGAATGGGGGCATGAACGGCTCGATTACACGCGACAATGCCCCAATTGTTGATTAGCTTGGCTCCACAGCCGAAATCCAGCCGATCGCCCCTCGCATCAGTCACCACCCCACCCGCTTCTTCCACAACGATCGCCCCAGCGGCATGATCCCAGATATTTTCCCGATAGTCCGGTTCCATCGCCCAAATTAAGCGCGTGTAGAGAGCTGCTGCCCCACAGGCGACAATTCCATATTTCACCTGACTGTCCAGTTGTAACGGCGGGTCAGTGAGGCCAACGGCTACTGCGACTGCCCGTTGGCGTGGCAAATCACCATGTTCCGTTTCCACGCTTTCCGTCGGACGACACGCCACCCCCTCCAGATTACTGGCGGCGGCGACAGGGTAGGAGGAACCATCAGCTAAGCTGATCACACTGGTGCCTTGGCCGCGTACCGCCACAAAAATCACCCCGTTCAAGCTATCGGCGGGGGTATGGGGATGGGGAATGGACAGGGCAGGACAACCCAATACTCCCACTTTGACATCACCATCTTCCACCAGCGCAAGGGCGATCGCGTATTGATCGCCACGCAGAAATCCTTTCGTGCCGTCAATCGGGTCAATCGTCCAATAACGGCGTTGCACTTGACCCCGCCCCCGGTCAATCCATGCCATGACTTCAGTCGGGGTTGCCTCCAATGCGATCGCCCGCACATAGTCGGTCACTTGAGCCAATCGTTCTGCCATATCAGCTTGTTGCAGCAATGCCGAGCTTTCTTCCCCCACAATGGGATCATCAGGAAAGTGGGTAGCAATTTCCCGACAAATCACCGCCTGAGCCGCAAAATCCGCCACCGTCACCGGGCTTTGATCCGGTTTGGTAATCGCATCTCCTGGGCGATCAAACCGGACTTTTTCACAGACAGTCGCCGCAGATTTCACAGCCGTTAGAGCGATCGCAGTTTCTAAGGAATAGTTTTCTAAGGAATAGTTAGAGGTGGGCATGGAACGGGAAGATGAGTGGAAGGGAGGGTGGGATGGCGAGGGGTTGAACGTGGCGATGAGAACTATGGCTAATCATTCCCCTGGGTCTAAAGGTCATCGTGGTTCAACATACCCACAATAACCGAATTCTTGGCACGGGCAGATGTTAAGGGGTTGGATGGGTAATAGGTAATAGGTAATAGGTAATGGGTAATCGGTAATCGGGTGTTCCATTTACTATCCACTATCCACCATCCACTATCCACCATTCACCATCCACTATCCACCATTCACTATCCACCCTACCCCCCCTCTGCAATCGGTAACCAAGGGACTACTGTTGTTCCGGGGG
>CAZJZR010000133.1:2362-8220 GCA_964550475.1 uncultured bacterium | reverse complement strand
CGGGTTGGGGTTCGTTGTCCGGATCGAGCCGCACGGTGGGATTGTCACCCAGAATGATGCCGGGAGTGGCAATTTTATACGTCCATAGCCAACCCATAACATTACCGTGGGGTTCACCGTGACTCCTAATCCGCAACGGAGAGGCCATGTAGGTGACACCTTCAATCAGTTCGGCTTTTTTGACCTGGGGCATGGCCTGGTAGCGTCGCTCAAACTCAGCGCGAGACAGGCGATCGCCATTCTCCAACGGGGGAATCGCTAGGTTGGATAGGGCAGGATTGGGAGTGGTAACCATCAACAAGTTCTCCCCGACAATGTTGGCACGGCAATCAATGGCTAAATGCCAAGCTGGATAAGCGTTTGAATGTCAATGCTTCAATTATCACATAAGCCAAAGAGTTGGCGACTCAAAGAGTGGGGTTAACCGGGGGTGCCTGATAACGGGCGACTAATCGCTGTGCTGCTTGGTAATGCCAGTTTGCTAAGTCCGGCGGAGTCACAAATTCAGCATTGTCCAGGTGTTTACTGACCCAAAAGCTAAATTCTTTCAGCGATCGCGGCGGCAGTAGCACGCTGTACTCCACATATTCCAACTCACCATCGGCGGCGATCGGGCCGGGGGTGATCTCTTGGCTACTGTGGCGACGTTCGCCACCCCGAATAAACGGCACCACCTCTTTAAAAAACCGAACGGTTACAGGCACCATCTCCAACTGCCCCTGTCGCTCTAACTGTTGTTCTGCCAGTTGTCCCAGATATAAGCCCCAGCCCTGTTGCCGCAATTTGTGGGCTGCTTCTAAACTTGCCTTTTGGGCAGACAGGCTGCGTTGCTGGTCTGGCAAGAGTTTGCAGTGGCCATCAAACCGATCGATGCGCTTAAAGGCCAGCAGTCCAGTGTGACACTCTTCGCAGAGCAGATACCAGGCGGAATCGGCATAGACCACTTGCAGGGGATAGACTTGCAAATAGCCCGTTTTGCTCGTGTTGTGGGCACTTTGGCGACGATAAATTTCCAACCCTTGACCGTGCAAAATCGCCGCTTCGACCGTATCTAAATGTTCAAATAAACTTTGGCGATATTTGCCTTCCTGCATCATCTCCTCTGGGTTGGTGTAGACGATCGCCTGATTAATCATAGTCCGCACCGGATACAGCAGGTCTTGGGACTGTTGCAAATCACCCAGCCGACGCAACAGGGTTTGGTAAATCCGGTCAATTTGCGGTTCTTGTTGGTATTTGGCTTGGGAGTATAGGGCATTCAGAGCCACCCGCAACTGCGATCGCGTCATCACTCCGGTGCCCAGGTAATAGCCCCAGCGATACATCCGCCGATCTAGGATGCCGTAGTGGCGCAAGGTGACCAGATCTTTGCGGAGGGTGTGGGTGGAGCAGGGTTTGAGGGGAATGCCCAATTGCTGAGCCAGGGTTTGCATTTGCTGCTGCACCAACTCTAGGGCATTGTGGGGCAAGGCATTGTGGGGCGTAGCTTGGGCAGTTGTGTCGGTGGGGTCGGGATGTCCCACGCCGGGATAGTGCAACAAGGTGGCAATTAATACCAACAGGCGATCGAGGGCGGCGGAGTTGGCGTAGGGATGGTTGCCTTTGGTGGCGGGCATCTGTCAAGAAAAAGAAAGTATTTTTAAGTATTGCCATGATTTGGCTTAACAATCAATTAAGAACATAGGTTAAGCGGATTGATTGCCAACTCTGCAAAATATTGGAAATTATTCGTCAGTTCCCGCCCGCCCTGATACATTGCAACGTAGCGATTGCAATCCAGGGATATCCTGGTGTAATTGCTATCCGATCGCCCGCTAAATGTCCTACGGGAAATTGCGGGTGTTCTGGCAGTGAACGGGAGTCCGGCCTATCTCCATCCGGCTCTCCGGTGATCACTGCACTGGTTTGATTTGACGCGATCTTCAGTTAATTTGACGCAATTAGACCTCTTGCAAATTAGGTTCTACACCGCCAATCCTTGCCCTCATCCCCCAACCCCTTCTCCCAAATGGGGAGAAGGGGAGCCGGATTCAAAGTCCCTCTCCCAGATTTGGGAGAGGGATTTAGGGTGAGGGCGGAGATCTTGGCAACCCAACAATTGACTTTCATGCAATCTGCAAGAAGTCTATTAATTTGACGTAATTGATTTAACCCCATCTGCCTCTAGTCGAGGGATTGGGGCATATCTGCCGACCTTTAGAGAGTGGTTTAAAGGTTGATGTTTTCTGCGCGGGGCGCACGAAGCATCAACGTTGTGATTGGCTCTTGGGGGACGGCGGCAGGATTCTGCTGGGTAATGGCTCAGCGGAACACCCGCGATCGCGCCTACACCACCGCGTTGTCAACCTCTGTACGATTTATCTGCATTAACCCCATGACCCATTACCTGATTCTGCAAGTTTTAGGCAGTAGCGATACCCAAGTTGTCACTAGCACAGGCCGTCTTGTCGATGGCATTGAATGTTTGAAGGGTTTCAGCCTGAGTGAGTTGAAAGAGGCGGCGCAGATTAATGATGATGAGCTACTCAACGACTTAAATCGAGTCAATTTTCCGTTGATCAAGACCCTGAAGCAGCAACTAGCAACGGAGGCCGATCTCACCACTGATCAATACCACTGGGGGGTGATCCTCACCGATCAGACGGCATGGATGGAGCAGCAGGCAGCAAATGGTGCCAGTGGTGAGGGTTGGCAGCAAATAGTGGCTTCGGATGGGCAATGGTGGGGCAATATTTTGGCGCAGTGGTGCCACGAACAGCAGATCGACTATTTCGCCATTCCCATGGTGGTGAGTCCGCAGGTGCCGCATGGGGCAGCGGATTGGGAGGGGATGGCGGCAGCGATCGCCCCCTTGCTGAACCAGATCATCCAGTTTGACTCGCAGCCGATGCGTTGCTGTCCGCCGCAGGGTGAGCCGTTCCCGGTTGATCAGATCATCATTCAACACAGTAGCGGTACCCCCGCCCTTAGCAGTGCCCTGTACCTGTGGGGGGTGGAGCAGCGATTGGCCAAGCGACCGGTGGACTTTCGCTATGTGTCGGTGAAGGATACCCGCGCCTATGGGCACAGCGGCGAGCATTGGCAGTGGCGGCTGAAGGTGCCGCAAGTGCGCCAACTGGTGGAGGCGCAGGACTTTAGCGGCGCGATCGCCCTGCTGAGTCATCCAGCCAATCCGGAATTGGCGGATGTGCTGGAGACGCTGAAGCAACTGGACAAAGCGGTGTCGCTGAATGTGCGGGGGCTAAATCTTTCCCTATCGCCCCAAGAAGATGTGGTAGAGCGGATCAGCATTGCCCTGTGGAGTGAGATGGGGTTTCGGTTGCGTGGCCAGTGGATGCACTGGTATTTGCGGGTGGCGGGTGCGTTGGAGTTGGCGATCGCCTGCCTGGTGCAGCAACAGGGACAAGGCCAGTATGAATGGCGGCGGGATGAGATGAAAACCTATCTGTGTCACTTACCCACTAATCAACGATTCACCCCCAGCATTAAAAACGTGGTCAGCGATTTGTTGGATGAGGGCGAACTGATTCAGCGTCAAACTCCCCCCAAGCCCACCCTGACCTACACGGCAACCTCTATCACCTCCAGACCAGAATGGGAAAGGTTCAAAGCCTTTTATTACGGTAACGCTTGGCAATTGGCTCCACCGCCAGCGGCTGGTTTTAGCTTCCTGTATCTCCGCAATGATTTGTATCACGCCTTGATGGGTGATTTGATTGACCAGCATTTGGATGCTCAAACTGCTGCCTTGGGGTCAGTAGACAAACACGACCATCCGGCTCGTCTGGCGGTGGGGCAGTTGCGCTACATCATCAAACTGGCCGGACTGACTGAACCCGTAACCGCACGGGTGAACCACTACAAGGCCATCGTTGCACAAGTAAACCGGAGGTTGGCATGAGCAATTCTGAGTTGAATATCCAAGACTGGCTGCGGCAACAATCTGCCCTGTACACCAGCCTGCCCGATCGCCCCCCTAGTTTGGCCACCCACCCGATCACGGGCAGTTGGCAACCCGCTGCTTATTTGAAAAATCAGGTGTGGTGGGGCGGTGGCGCGAGTCAGGAGGCGTGTAGCCAACTGCAAGACATCGGCCTGGATCAACTGGCGGTGGTTAGCTTTGGCCCTGTGCAAGCATTTTTGGGCGCGGGGCAACGGCTGCGGGATTGGGCGGTGGCTTCCTGGTTGTGCCATTACCTAACGGCGGTGTTAATTTACCGCTGGGAGCAGCAGGGCGGGCAGGTGTTGTTGCCGTTGCATCGGGCATCGCCGTTGGTGAATTGGTTGGCGGCGGATGGGGCGGATGCCGGGGACTCAGGGGAGGCGATCGCCAGTGATTGGTTTTGGCGACCGGAACTGCCCAATGTGATCACTGGACAGTTTCCCAATCAACCGGGCTGGTTGGAGGCGATGCAGCCGATTGTTCAGCAGGAATGGAGTCGGTTACTGCGGGAGATGGAAGCGGTGGCAGTGGCCTTAGCTCCCAACCTATTCAATGGGGTGGGTTGGCGGGTGATCCATCGGGATAACCAACACCTGTGGTCGGTCTATGCCGAGGCGCAGTCATTTACCTGGGATACGTTGGCCACCACCATGGCCGACCTGCATCGGCGGGTGGAAGCGGCGAAGGTGGGGCGACAGTGGCAGGGGACGTGGTGGGCTGGCCGCACCAGCCCCACCGCTGGGAATTTGTCGATTTGGCATCCAGGGTTGCAACCGATTACCCAAGGCGGCACCTGGGGACTGGACTCCAGCACCGTCGATCCGTGGTGGGAGCGGGTGGCGACGGATAGCCGTTTTGCGGGTTTGTTCTCCAGCAGCGATCGCCTCAACAGTATCGAACTGGTGCGGCGGCTGGCTTCCATTCCGGATGTGATTGAACCAACGCTGAAGCGACTGTGGGGCAAGGCTCCCCCCAAATGTCCCTGGGGTAATTTCCCCGATCGCACAGCGGTGGCAGCGGCATGGGTGGCGGATCAGGTGGATCCAGCGGTGTGGAATCGTCGGTTGTACAGCTTCAGCCAGGACTATTTGGACATCAGCAACCCCCAGCCGAAACCGTGGGGAATGCCCCGTTTGGATCAGCAGCAGCGGTTGATCCATCCCCAAGTGTTGGAGCGGCGCAATATTGATCCAGAGCTGCACGAAATTTGGGATCAGGATGCGCCCAAGGGGTGGGAAAGCACGATTGAATGGACGGTGGGCTGGCGTGGTGATGGCGACCACATGGGGCAATGGTTTTCGGGGCAGCAGTATGCCACCCGAAAACTGCCGTGGCAACGCTGGCACCTGACCCCGGAGATGATTCAACAGTATGGCTTGGGGATTGAGCCGCCGACGGTGCCCCCGGTGCCGCGCCAGTTGGATCTACCCCACACGTTGGATATTTCGGTGTTGCTGAGTTTGTGGAATCAGGTGTTGTATCGCCTAGTGGAACAGGAGCACCACAGTAAGGTGATTTTTGCTGGGGGGGATGACTTTTTGTTGCTGGGGCCATTGCCGGATCTGGTGCCCCTGACCACAAACCTCCACGCCCTGTGGAGCGGTGACCGCACCAGCCTGACCACGCCCCTCGATCCGCCGGCCCCCGGTTGGGTGAATTACCAAGGTGAACCCTATCCGGTGCCAGGGACGGAGATGCAGTTTAGTTTGGGGGTGGTGATTGCCCAACGGCGGGTGCCCCAAGCTCTGTGGCATCGGGGCTTAACCCAAGCCTATAAGACGGCGAAACAGGCAGGCCGCGATCGCGTCTGTGTGCAGGTGATCTTCAACAGTGGCCAAACGCTGGAATGGGTGTGCCCGTGGCGGTTGTGGTCGTTGCTGATGCAGGTGGAACCGTCCACAGCCGATGGCAAAAC
>CAZJZR010000133.1:0-2262 GCA_964550475.1 uncultured bacterium | reverse complement strand
GGCGGTTGTGGTCGTTGCTGATGCAGGTGGAACCGTCCACAGCCGATGGCAAAACGCCGCTGAACCGTTGGGAAACGTTATTGGCCTATTTATCCAGTACCCGGCTCCAGCAAAGTAGCATCCCCACGGTGCGGGAGTTGATCGAAACGCTGTGGACGAGTGTGGGCTTGCCGCTGACGTGGGCGCAGGTGGAGACGTTGGCGCAGCGGCCATTACCAGCCGAACTGAAGCAGTGGCAGTGGTGGTTGAGTTGGGTGAGTTTGCGGGCGTTTTTGGCACGGCAAGCCCAGCAACGCCAACGCTGGTTAACGGATGTGATGGCTGAACAGGTTAGCGCAACTACAGGCACAGGAGGCAGATGATGAGCGGTTGGTACACAATTACGCCCGCTGGCCCGATCGCCATTGGCAATCTCACCCCGGTGGGACAAAACAGCGGACAGGTGGGCTGTCGCTGGCCTCCCAATGGTCACCAGTTGGCGGCCTGTCTGAATTTACCCAGCCATTGCCAATTGTGGGGGCCGTTTTGGTACAACGGCGCAAATTTGGCGGTGCCACTGCCCCAAACGGTGTACACGTTGGCGAGTCAGATGCCCACGGATCCGCAGGTGCTGTCATTTCCGATTTATCGGATGCAGTGGCGGCAGGGCTATTGGCAGGTGCGCCCGGAACACGATGGCCAAGCGATTGAACAATTGGGTGGTCGTTATCTGATTGCAGATACATCGCTGCAATTTCTCTGGAAGACGGGTAAGCTCGATGCGCCGACGCTGTTTCGGGTGCCGTGGCAAACGCTGACGCTCAGCCACAACCGCCGCGAGGATTTTCAGGTGGTGGATGAGGGTGGCTTTTTTGCGGAAATGACGACGCTGATGGAGTTTGGTTGGTCGTTGTTGGTGCGGATTATGGGTGAGTTTACGCCGCCCCAGTGGAGCCATTTGGGGGCGGGGGCAACGCCCGTGACGATCGCCCCGGTGAAGCGTCAGTGGCCGTGGTTGGAGGCAGACTGTCCCGCTGCGACGGGGGCGGTGTTGCTGACGGCGGCTCTGTGGCACCAAGCCGATCGCAAGCTGTCGGTGCCCTATCCAGCGGTGCCGTTGCAAGCCTATGCGGCGGATCTAGGGATGCCGTGGCAGTCGTGGAAGCAGGTGCGCGATCGCCACAATCCCCAACAACGGGTGGGGGTACTCACGCCAGGGGAATGGCTGACTCCAGCGGGGGCGGTGTACCTGTGGGATGGGTCGTCGCCTGTGGGGCGATCGGGGCCATTGGCCGATCCGTTTCATCGGCATGTGTTGGGCTACGGACATTTATGGTTGTTTCAGGAGCAAGGGTCATGAGTGCAGGGAATGTGAATGCAGGCCAAGTGAATGCAGGCCATGTTTGGTTAATTTGTCGGGAACCGGTTCACATTGGCGGAGCCGATAGCAGTAACCGGGGGAACAATAATCCGGTGTTTCGCTTGCCCGATCGCAGCCCTGCGATTCCGGGCAGTTCGCTGAAGGGGGCACTGCGAGAACACGCTGAACAGGACTACCCCAACCAGGTGAAGCAATGGTTTGGCGGTGAGGATCAGTTCATTTCACCGGGCGGGATTGCCCTCAGTTGGGGCTGGCCGGTGTGGTGGCCGGTGCATGTGTTGGGCTATGGCAATTGGTGGGTCAGTTGTCCGGCATGGCTGAACCGCTATCAGCAGTTGACCAACGGCAGTTTGCTCAATCTGGGCAATTCGGTGTTGGTGACGGATCCCGCGCTCAACAACAAAACAATTTTTCTGCGCTGGCTCAAACTCACCCAAGCCAAACACTACACGGAACCCTTACCCGTCCCGCCCGGTGTTGACCCGCAACGGCTGATCATCATGCCCGATGACAGCATCAATGTGGTGGTGGATATGGGCTTGATCCGCCAACCCAGGGTGAGTTTGCGCGATCAACCCGATGATCACGGCAGTCTGGTGAAAAACCTGTTTGCGGTGGAAGGGTTTCCGCCCGGTGCGGTGTTCTTGGTCAACTGGACCAGCCGTGGCAAAGTGACGAACCTAACGGAGTGGCAAACGTTCCTCAAAGGCGAACATTTCCTCGGCGGCCTCTGGGGCGTTGGCTACGGCAGAGTTGAAATTCTGTAGACGGCACCCCCTCAGAACCCCCCTTTCCGAAACTTGTCATTACCAACATCTTGCCCTCACCCAACCCTCTCCCCAGGGAGAGCAGGGCTGATTTATTCTATCCAGAGGAAAAGTCTAGCATTGGTAATAGCTGAT
>CAZJZR010000132.1:0-8256 GCA_964550475.1 uncultured bacterium | reverse complement strand
TATCTACCTAGACACAAATCTGGACGGGCGAACTGCCGTTCGCCCCTACCGGGTGATTGGGGATTTTAAGTTCACGCTCGTCTCTAAGGAATGGGTTGTCCATTCCCTACCACCATCAATCCAGGTTAAGGTGGGTTGTGGTTTGCTACTGTTTGGATCAGAGACTTCCAACAAATAAATCATCTGGTCAATCATCTGGGATGTTGAGTTGGATTGAGTGGGGATAGGTCATCGGTGTTGGAAATTGTCGGCGCATTATTCATTGTGTTGGTCTGTCCCATCTTGGGTGGGTTGCCGTTGATTGACGGGTTATTTCGGGTAGCCAAGGGGCGCAAACTCAGCCAGTTGGGGACTGGTAATGTGGGCGTGTCAGCGGCGTTTTATCACGGCGGCATTGTTCTGGGTAGTTTGGCCGTGCTCTCGGAAGCACTCAAGGGCATTGTTGCAGTCTGGGTGACCCGCCAGTGTTTTCCCACCGATCCCGCTTGGGAATTGGTCGCGCTGATGGCGTTGGTGATGGGACGGTATTGGATGGGCAAGGGAGCCGGAACCACCAATGTGGTTTGGGGCTATGTGCTGCATGATCCCGTGGTGGCTGGGCTGACGTTTGTGATTGGTGGGATTGGCTTCACGATTTTTCGGGAGCGGCAACAGGGGCGGATTGGTGTTTTGATTCTGTTTCCGCTGTTGACCTTTTTATTACATCCATTGGAACCGGCACGGGCGATCGCCGCCATGTTGTTGGGTAGTTTAATTGGTTGGATTTATACCAAAATTCCCGATGATCTGGATTTACCCAGTGATACCGCTCAAGGAGACTCACGGCAAATGTTTCAATTCTTCCGGGGCGATCGCGCCATCCTTACCCTTGATCATGACTTGAAAGCCAGCAAAGTCGGGGAGAAGGCCGCCACCCTGTCCCAACTCAAACGCTGGGGGTATGCCGTGCCCCAGGGTTGGATTCTGCTACCGGGAGATGATCCGGAACCGTTGTTAACCCGCTTGCAACCGACTGACTCTCATCCCTTAGTGGTGCGTTCGTCGGCCATTGGCGAAGATTCAGAAGTCGCCTCGGCGGCAGGGCAATATGACAGTATTTTAGACATTACCAACCCCAGCGCATTGCAACAGGCGATCGCCCAATGTTTGGCCTCTTATATTCAACCGGGGGCGATCCAGTACCGTCGCGATCGCGGGTTGCCCGACACCGGGATGGCCGTACTGATCCAAGAACAAATCCACGGAGCCTTTTCCGGTGTGGCCTTCAGCCGCGATCCAATCATGCGCCACGGCAATATGGTGATCATTGAAGCTCTCCCTGGCCCGGCCAATCGGGTGGTCTCCGGCAAAGTCACCCCAGAACAGTTTAGGATTCCGGTGTCTGATTCACCCCACGCCAGCAGCCAGCCAGCCGACTCCCTACTGCCGCCCAGCCACGACGTACCCGCCAGCCTGATTCTGCAAGTGGCGCACCTAGCGCGGGAATTGGAAACGCGCTACCATGGCATCCCCCAAGACATTGAATGGACCTATGATGGCCAGCAACTGTGGATTTTGCAGTCCCGTCCCATCACCACCCTGTTACCGATTTGGACTCGCAAAATTGCCGCCGAAGTGATTCCGGGGTTTATCCGTCCGCTCACTTGGTCGATTAACCGTCCCCTCACCTGTGGTGTGTGGGGCGACATTTTCACGATTGTGCTGGGGGGGCGATCGCGCGGATTGGACTTTAACGCTACCGCCACCCTGCATGGTTCCCGTGCCTATTTCAACGCCACCCTGCTCGGTCAAATCTTCCAGCGCATGGGCTTACCAACGGAGAGTTTGGAATTCCTGACGCGAGGCGCGAAATTCAGTAAACCACCCTTGCAATCGACCCTGCAAAACATCCCTGGTTTACTGCGGCTGTGGGCACGGGAACGGAGACTGGAGACGGATTTTCGTCGCGTGTATAACCAACAACTCGCGCCCCTCCTCCAGCAACTTGCCGAAACGGATCTTACTGATCCAGACATTACAATTAATCCCCCGGCAATTTTGGATCGGGTTGATCAAATCCTGCAAGCCCTCAAGTCCGTAACCTACTTCAGCATTCTGGCACCGTTGAGCGTTGCCCTCGGTCAAGCCCTGTCGCCCAAATTGGTGCCCGGATTGGACAATGGCAAAACGCCAGAAATTGCGGCTCTGCGATCGCTGCAATCCCTGGCCGAACGCACCAGACCCCTACTCAACAGTGATCCATCCGGCATCCCGGCAGACCTCACGCCCACCACCCTGTTCAGCACCCTTGCCCAAACCTCTGACGGTCGCGACATGATTCGGCAATTTGAACAGTTTTTGACCGAATATGGTTACCTCAGTGAAGTCGGCACCGACATTGCTGTACCCACCTGGAAAGAAGACCCAGCCCATGTGCAGCAGTTATTGGTGCAGTTATTGACCAATCCGCCTGCCGAACTCCCCAATCGCAACGCCGCTCGCCCCACCCATCGGTTGCAACAACGGGTGGATCTCAAAGGGGAAGTCACGCAGGTGTACAGTCAGCTACTCGCCCACTTACGCTGGACTGTGGTGGCGTTGGAGCGGCAATGGTTGGTGCGGGGATGGATTGCGGCCTCCGGGGATGTGTTTTTTCTAGAATTGAATGAAATTCGCCAAGTGATGCGCCATGGCCAACAGAGCCTTAACCGATCGCTGATGGAATTGGTGCTGGAGCGGCGATCGCAGTGGCAGCAGGATCATCAACTGGAACCCGCGCCGATGTTGGTCTACGGCAATCCGGTCGGGGGGCTGGTCGCGATTCCACCTGTGGTGACTGGCCACACCCAACTGCGAGGGATTGGAGCCAGTCCCGGCCAAGCCGAAGGCCGCATCCGGTTGATGCCGCGTCTGCAACCCATCGCCGATATTGATCAGAACACTATCCTGGTTGTGCCCTATACCGACTCTGGCTGGGCACCGTTGCTAGCCAGAGCCGGTGGACTAATTGCCGAAGTGGGTGGTCAGTTGTCCCACGGGGCGATCGTGGCGCGGGAATATGGCATTCCAGCGGTGATGGATGTCCACCACGCCCTGCAACTGTTACAAGATGGGCAATGGGTACGAATTGACGGGCAATTGGGAATTGTGGAAATTCTGTAATTAGAACCAGTCCTTTATTGGTAACCGTTCACTCCGCGTGAGGGGAGTGAACGGTTACCTTTATTTCGCCTGATACTCAAACTGCATTGACAAGGACAACACATCTCCACCCAATTGCTCTGGCAAGGTAGCAAAGGGGGCTGCACTGCGAATTGCTTGAATGGCGGTTTGGTCGATCGCCGCCACCCCTGATGACGACACCACCTCCAGTTCCACCACCTGTCCCTGCCGATTGATGCCAAACCGGATCACAGGTTGCCGAGCGTTAGGGGTTGTGATGGTTTGTGCCAGCCCGCGCCACTTCTCATAAACCTGCTTCTGGGCAGTGGCAATGTAGTTGACCAATGCCTGATCTTGCTGGGTACTGATGCCGTTTGATCCCGTTGCCCCTTGATCGGCTGCACTGGGTACCAAAATTTCGCGGCGGATGATTGGCGGCGCACCGGGAGGGACTAAGTTGTCGGGACGAGGTCGCAAGGCTTGAGGCGGCAATGACTGGATAGTTGATGGGGGGGATGGTAAGGGTTTGGCGGGTGTAGCCGTGCGGATTTGTGGTTTCGGTTGAACTCGTCGTTGGCTCTGGGGTTTGGCTTTGCCCGATTTGGTCGGTAAGCCAGCGGGTTTGCCTCGGTTGGGCTTGGCGGGCTGCGACACGGCCACAGGAGGGGGGACAACGGCGGGACTGGGCGTAGGAGCCACTGTACCCGGTAGCGGTTGCACAGCTAATACAGGTCGTGCGCTAAATAAGGCCGGGTTAGGATTTGAGGCAAGAGTAGAGGTTGAGGGGATCGGTGGGGTGAGGTTGACCAATGCTTGGGTTTGGTTCGGCACGGCCAAGGGTTGCCCCATGGTTGAACGGGTTGGCGTTTGTGACGGTTGCATCAGTGTGATGCCCTGATTCATCGTCGGATCTGTTGGACGATTGGTGGGGCTGGTTGATAGTTGGCTGGCTGATGGTTGGCTGACAGATGGCGATGCCTGTTGGTCTGGCCGCAGGGGAGCAACGGGATCGGGGTTGGTGTCCGTTGGGCGATCGCTGGGTTCACCTGGAGTTGGATTGTTGACAGAGGCCAATTCAATCGGACGACGATCGCCCGCCAACTTAACTTCGTGGCGCATCACCTGCCAGCGAATTAGCGCGGTCATCACCACCACCACATGCACCACCGCCGCGATCGCCAACCACAACATCAGGCGATCGCCCCGTTGATCTCGTAATGCCCACTTAAGGCGTAAATTTTGCTGCTTTTCCACCAAGCGCATATCGAAGCATCCTACAGAGCCAGGAATTGAATTATTATTAATCCTGGCACTATAGATATCATTGATTTGCAAAACCTGCTATGGATATTTTGACTTTGGGTTGGGCTTCACTACTGGTAGTGTTCACCTTTTCCATCTCCTTGGTGGTTTGGGGACGCAACGGCGACGGTTCAATCGACTTTTAAGTTTAGTAGTCGTGGTGGGTAATCGACTACCCATAGTGGTAGGGTGGCATTCAGCCTGAGAGGGTGGCGTAAAAGTTAATTTTTCTGTGCGGAGCGCAGCAAAATCAAGCCTCTAGTGGAGCGTCACAGCTAGTTTTCAGGGCAAATTCCGGCAGAATTTACCCTGAAAACAACAGTTGACAGAGCACTAGGTGGGTAATGGCACAGCCGCCCGCTTCCCGCCCACGCCAATGTGGCGATGAGATTATCCACTGCCAATTACCCGTTACCCATTCCCAATTACCAATCCAATGGAAGTCTCATTTCTCACTGTTTTGGCTGTTTTGGCCATGGGTTTGTTGGTTAGTGTGACGGGGGGTGTAGCCTACCTCACGGCGATGGAATGGCGCGATCGCCGTCAACAAGAACGCGAAAAGAAACAACGCTAACGGCTCGTTGTCCCCTATCCCTGCCATTGCCCTATGACTGCTCCCACACCCCATCCCCCCCTGCCTGAACAATTAAAAACCGCACGGCAGTACTACGGTGCATCGGTTGACTTCTCCCAAGTCACGGTGAAACCCAGCGCGGTCTTCGTCGGCAAAGGCAAGGGGATGGCGTGGGCGTGCAACAATGTGGTGCGGTTCCAAAAGACCGCAGACGGTAGCCACGGCCTCTACACCAGTACCCTGATCCACGAACTAGGCCACGTCTGGGAACATCAGTCCGGTCAGTTGCAACTGATCATGGGCATTGTGGAGCAAGTGGCACGGGCGTTATCCTTTGGCCGCTACGATCCCTACGATTACGGTGCGGCGGCTGGCCTCAAGCAGGTGCGGCAGTTTCAACAACTGTCCAAAGAAAGCCAAGCCCAAATTTTAGAAGAATATTGGAAAGCCACCAACGGCCATCGCGTCGATCGCCTCCGTCGTCCCTTCACTCCGGAGTATTTGGCCGAAATGGAACGGTTAATCCAATCGGCAGGAATTGGTAAAACAGTCCCTCGACCCCGGCGATCGCTGCTGTGGGTACTTGACCGTGGCCTTGCCGCCGTGGTGAATGCGATCGTGGATCTATTAGATAACATCCTGGCGCGTCTAGAGTAGCTGGGCAGGTTAGGGAGGAGCGTGAAAATAAAGTACCCATAGATTGAACACGATGCGTTACGGCTGAAGCCTTTAGCGTAGCCATGCCAGAGGCTATACGCATCTACGCCGGGTATTTTATTTATTTGTATATCCCTTAGCTGCTGCGACCAAAGCCAATTGCCAATTCACTCATCTCACCCACGCACCTTGGCATACATCAACGCATCTCTAGGAATGGGTGAAATATTCGGGCGGATCTGATAACACCGCAACCGCCCTTCACAAACTAACCCACACTTCTGCAAAACTTTGATCGAAGCCAGGTTTTCTGTATCGCAGGTTGCCCAAACCCGATAGATTGTTGGCAGGCTGATCGCCCATTCCACAATCGCCTGAGCCGCCTCTGTGGCGTAGCCCTGTCCCCAATGCTGTCGATGCAACAGATACCCAAAACCAGCCGCATGATTGTCTATCCAACAGGCGATTGTACCGATGGGGCGATCGTGCGCTTGGGTGGTCAGCACCCAGGAAAAGTGCCCCGATTCCCACCGTTCCGGCTCAGCCTCCAGAAATTTCACAACTTCGCTAATCTCTCGGCGCGGCGCATAATCCATGTAGTGGATAACGTCGGGATCGCTGGCATATTCAAATATTGCCGCCGCATCGGCCAGCCGAGGACGACGTAAGACCAGCCTGAGGGTTGTCAAGACTTCCGGAGCGTTGACCATCATGATGTTTTCACCGAATTTAGCCATTAAGACAGTGTTTATGCAGTGTTCATGCAGCATTCATCTTGATCCGGTACAGATGATGACGGTGACAAAATTTTCGTTGCATTTTCCGTAATCATCCCCATCCCTGTTGTATGCACAGGCTAGTTTAAGGAAAGGGACAAGCCTGAAAATCAAATCCCCAATCATCCGGTAGGTAGGGGCGAACGGCAGTTCGCCCTTACAGATTTGTGTCTAGGCACATGATTGATCGGCAAATCCCCAAGACATGGGTTGGTGATCCCCCGGTGCTGCACCTACACTGGCAATAGTCAGCGATCGCGGCTGCACACTCATCTGTAATTGGTTCACGATTACCCATAACCAAGTACCCTGTACCAAGACCGATGCCCGCGCCCAGTATAAACACATCCCCAGTTTTCTCTTCCCACAGTCCCATGGCACCAGAACTGGCTATTCAAACCGTCGATTTAACCAAACAGTTTGACCGCATGATGGCGGTGCATGACCTCAACTTAGAGGTGGCAGTGGGAGAGGTGTACGGTCTGATTGGCCCGAATGGGGCAGGCAAAACCACCCTGATCCGGATGTTGGCGGCGGCGGAAGATCCGACAGCAGGTGAAATTTATATCCACGGCGATCGCCTCCTCCGGGATCAAAGCAATCCCACCCTGAAGCGACGCTTGGGCTACCTGCCCGACGACTTCCCCATGTACGACGACCTGACGGTGTGGGACTATTTGGACTACTTTGCCCGGCTGTATTACCTGCGCCAACCGAGGCGGCACCAACGACTACACGAAGTCTTGGAATTGGTTCAACTGGCCAACAAACGCGCCAGCCCCATCACCACCCTCTCCCGTGGGATGAAGCAGCGGCTCAGCCTTGCCCGCACCATCATCCACGAACCGATTCTGCTGCTATTGGATGAACCCGTTTCTGGCCTCGACCCGATCGCCCGGATGCAGTTCCGGGAGATTATCAAAACCTTGCAAGAAGCCGGAATGACCATCCTGATCTCGTCCCATGTGCTCAGTGACCTGGCGGAACTGTGCACATCAGTGGGGATCATGGAATTGGGCTATCTGGTAGAAAGCACTTCACTCGCTGAACTATATAGTCGCCTCAGCCGTCAGCAAATCCTAATTTCCACCTTGGGCGATTTGGAATCTCTGAAGGCGGAATTGAACAACCATGCCTGTGTGGATGGTTGGGAGGTGCTGCCGGGACAAGGACAACTGCGGGTGAATTTCTGTGGTGATACGGCAGCCAGTGCGGAGTTGCTGCGATCGCTGATCCAATCTGGCATTCCCATTCATCAATTCCATTGCATTCAGGAGGATTTGGAATCGATTTTCTTAAACATGGGTCATCAACAAGCCTCGTAAAAGCCAATCTGGTTACTAGACCTCTTGCAAATTGCATGAAAGTCAATTGTTGGGTTGCCAAGATCTCCGCCCTCACCCTAAATCCCTCTCCCAAATTTGGGAGAGGGACTTTGAATCCGGCTCCCCTTCTCCCAATTTGGGAGAAGGGGTTGGGGGATGTAGAGCTTCGCTCTTCCCGTAGGGTGGGCAAGGATTGGCGGCATAGAACCTAATTTGCAAGAGGTCTACTGTCAAAAATAGTTGGCTATTGCAGGGAAGTCCGACCTAAACTGGATGGAGATTTATAGATTTATGTGGTTCGGAGTAGGGACACGGCATTGCCGTGTCCCTACAGTCAGCAGTATGGGTAGTTGATTCATTTGTATCTCCGTCACTCCGAACCCTGTACCCCCAACTCCGAACTCCCCACCACAGACGCTCGATCCTCACTCTACGCCCTCACAATTGGAGAAGTCGTGATGCTAAACCACTGGTCTGACAG
>CAZJZR010000131.1:0-8280 GCA_964550475.1 uncultured bacterium | reverse complement strand
GCTATTCAACAACACCGAAAAGTGTTGCGGGCTACGCCCGCTTGTTCCTCCCCTGACGGGGAGTGAACGGTTAGGTTTATCCAGCTTTTAATTACAAAAATGGACATTAAAAAATTCGTTATTCTTGGCGCATTACGAATTAGTGCCATCTGGGATTTGTTGACGACCTTTGTAGGCACTTTATTTATCTTGGGTAAGGTGGGATTTATCCCCATCGGAATCAGCTTGGTGACGATGTTAATTGCAGGAGCGTTTAACTTTTCAACATTAGTGATTTGGCGATCGCGCCAATCCGATCAAGCCCAATTTATACTGTTGCGAATTATATGGGTGATGGCAATTATCTTAGATTTTTCCACCTCTTTGCTGTGTAATGCCCTGTTTTTATCCCCCACTACTTTTCCCCTTGGCAAGGGAGCCGTTCAACTGCCACAAGTTTTAGCTGGCCTAAACTTCAGCCAATTCTTTGTTGTCTTTTTCGTCACAACCATGTGTAGTTGTGGCCCCATGTTGGTGGGGTATTTGCGCGAACAGGACTTTAATTAATTACAGAGATTAATTAAAAAAATTAATTAAAAAAATTAATTAAAAAGCATGGCGTAACGTAAGGGATCTGCAAATAAATAAAGTACCCATACCGCTAACTCTAGGGACACGGCAATGCCGTGTCCCTACACCAATCACGGGGATATTATTTTTCCGCAAGTCTCTAACCGTTCACTTGCCCCAGTTGAAACCCAAAATTTGTTGTAATTTTGCGGCGATGCGCCGATGTAGTGGCCAAGCAAACATTGTTTTGTGGGTGTACCAATCGGCTTGGGTATCGGCAATCATGTAGGGAGGATGGCGCAGGGGCATGGCGATCGCACCCACAGGCAGGTTAGCTAAGCGGTTATGCGTGTGCTGAGTGTGGGTGGCATCTTGCCCAAAGCCGATATTGGAGACAAGATTCACCGTGGGTAGAACCGTTAACCCATGGTTGAGCCAACAGGCAAATGTCCAATGGTAGTCCCAAGAGTTAATCCGGTTATCGTAGGCGGCTTGAAAAATTTTGCGCCAGAAATTGGCTAATTGCCGTTGATGCAACAAATCAACCAACCAATTGCCATCTTTAATCAACGGCCACAGGGTCATATTAATGTCGTATAGCTTCCAGGCGCGTCGCCATGTCGCCCAACCCCAACAATGGTTATAAATTGAAAAGTAATAACTGTAGGGATGCGTTTGATCCGTTCTTCGGGGTTGGCCGAACTGAAAATTATCCCCAGAAATCACCATGATCCGTTGATCATGGCGATAGTAATCTAATAGCTCTTCACAAAATTGAAAAAAGCTGGGATGCGGTAAACAATCGTCTTCTAAAATAATTGCGGATTCTACCAGACTGAAAACCCAATCTAACCCACTGGCGACCCTCTGTTTACATCCCAAATTGACATCTGCATAGTTTTTGAAGACTTGACAATCCCAATCAACCGACTCCGCGATCGCTCGTACTGCGTCACATTTCGCCCGATCATCGGGGCGATCGGCTCTAGGGCCATCGGCAACAATCAACAGTTGTTCCGGTTGAGCCGCTCTCACCGCTGCAAATACTTTTACAGTTAATTCAGGTCGATTAAATAGGAGCAAAACCACCGGAGTTTTCATGACGTTATCGCATGGCATGGGTCACAGATTGATCCACCGATTGGCTCTCCACCGCCAACTTGCGTGCATCCACAATCAACGATGTATAGCAAACATCACCATAACGGAAATACTCTTGGGTATCCGATCGGCTCGATCGCTGAATGGGGCCATCGGCTTCATCCCAACCATCGGTATGTAATACTTCATCGCGATCAAAATACTCCAATGGTCTAACTGAAAAGCCGATTTCAGTTAATAACGGAATTAATGTATCTACCGTAAATAAAATCTGATGCCCATAGTGGGGAGGAGCAACATCAGCAACGTATCGGAGATCGCGGCGGTACCCATCCGGGACTGCAATTCGCAACAATCCCCCTGGTTTTAAGTAGCGATAACAATGCTCTAATGCGATTCGGCAGTCAGCCCAAGACAGATGTTCAAAAACGTGTTCTGCCAATAGGCGATCGAGGCTGGCTGGAGTAAAAAACTGTTGCCAACTAAGGGCAGAAGTAATGTCTAAAAAATGTTGATCGGTGCCAAACCATCCCTCATAACGGGTTAACCCAGCACCCAAAATAATATTGATTGCAGGGGCATGGGTTTGATACCGCCGAAATTTGATTTTGTGATAAGTTCTGACCAGCCATTTTGCAGGTTTGGATGCTTTGAGGGGATGGGTAATTTTGCGGCGCAGAAACACCATGAAATTCACAAGAGACCGTTTCCACACCCGCAACCAATTGATCAACTTCCATGGCCAAGGACAACACAGACCAATAAACCACATCCAAACGATTGGGTTATAGACATATTTATTAGAAAAACATTGCCTAAAATAGGTGGGCAGCGAAACAGATTGCGGGATGTCGGTGTAACCCGTTGCCCCCTGATCCCAACGCAGTCGTAATCGGGGATTGGTAACTAACTGCAATCCCTTGGCAAGTGCCCGCATGGTAAATTCATAATCAGATGCATAATGGGGCAAAACGTGGGGACGAAATCCGCCAATGGTTTGAAAATCGTGCCAACGCAAAAATAGACCGTTTGTGGATAAGCAATTAATGGGATCAACGGTGGAAGCGGGACGGAATTGAAACTTCGGCCAATCCGCGTGCATCCCTGCGTCAATTAAATCGCCTGTGTGCAAGTGATAACATTCAGCTAACACCAGAGCGTGGGGATGCTGTTGCAGCAATTCCACCCCGATCGCCAAAAAATCTGGGTCGAATTCGGTGTCGTCATTGCATATCACCACCGTATCAGACGGTTGCAGCGAGTGTTGTTGCAACCATGTATAGCCCGCTTGCAATGCCCCAGCCCACCACCACGTCCCATCACCTTGGATCACCGTCACATTGCTAATCTGGGCACGTACCATGTCAGCGGTGCCGTCGGTGGAACCATCATCCAACAAGACCAGATGGTAATTGGTTATGGTTTGGGCGGCTAGGCAGTGGATAAACCGTTCGGTAATGGCGCGGCGGTTATGGACGGGTAACAGGATATAAATGGTTTCAGCCATGGGGTGTGGGAGTCGGAACGCATCGGCTATGGAACAGTCGGTATGGCAAGGATTTCGCCATACCAGTCTATATAGTTCCCCACCATCCGGTCTAAATTAAACCTTGGGGCAACCGGGTGGTGCTGAATAGCAGGATGAAGTGGAACTTCGTTCCACTTCATCCAACGTCTCATTCATATCCTGATTCAGCAACACCGGAAATCATTGGTCTACTGCCGTTAACTGGATAGGATTGATAACAAAGCAGCATCAAGCAAATTGCCGATATCTGAGGATATCCGGGTGCAAGAAGGGGAATGCAGCATATTCTATAAGGGAAGTGTGTTACGTCTCGTCCCTGCGACCTCCGAACCGACCGTATTTATGTTGCAAATCTACTACCTGCCCGATGAACGGATGGTTGAACCTGATGACGCAATCACCATTCTGGATGCATCTCTGGCAGCCGGAATTCCCCATACCCATGTGTGCGGTGGTAGTGCCCGTTGTTCGACCTGTCGGGTTATGGTGTTGGAAGGCCAGGACTACTGTGCGCCTCGGACGGTAGAAGAACAAAAGTTAGCGGAACAACTGGGGTTTGCGCCCAATATTCGGCTGGCCTGCCAAACCCAAATCATTCGGGACGGGCGAATTACGTTGCGTCGGCTGTCTCTGGACACCGATGATGTGGCGTTGTTTCATGACCAAGCGTTGGGGGGAATTGCCCCTCGATTCATGGGGCAGGAAAAACAACTGGCGATTTTGTTTGCTGATATTCGTGGGTTCACGGCATTTTCAGAAAGCCTGCTGCCCTACGACGTAATTTATGTGTTGAATCGCTATTTTCGGCGGATGGGACGGGTGATTCAACAGCACGGGGGGACGATTAATGCCTACATGGGCGATGGTTTGATGGCGTTGTTTGGGGTGGAGCAGGGCGATCGCCCCGTGGAACGGGCGGTGCGGGCGGCGTTGGATATGTTGACGGCGTTAGAGGAACTCAACCCCAGCTTAGAAGCCCTCTATCACCATCGGTTGCGGATTGGCATTGGCATCCATTACGGCTGGGCGGTGTTTGGCAGTGTGGGTGATCCGCACAGTCCCAAGGTGACGGCGATCGGCGATGCGGTGAATCTCGCCAGTCGGATTGAGTCGGCTAACAAAACGCTGGGAACCACATTTCTGATTTCGGAGGAAGCCTATCAGGAAGTCAAGGCACAGGTGCAGGTGCAAGACTGTCACCATGTGGCGCTTCCCGGCAAAAGTGGGGAATATGCCCTGTATGAACTGAACGGCATTGTGCCACCGGAGCCGGATTACCAGTTGCTGAGTGTGGCGGATGCTGGGGGAGCGCGATCGCCTCGTACCAATTGGTTGCAGGCAATTTGGCGAGGATTTTGCAATTGGCTGCAACGCCTGTTTGGCAAATTCTAATCGCAGATCAAGCGTTACCTAACTGTTCACTTCCCGTCAGAGGAATGAACGGTTACAGCGTAACTACTCAGGTAGATCAACACTGGATTGGTTAATCCACAAGGGTTGGGGTACCCAACCCCTAGGGTGCATCTCTCCGTTCACCACCAAGTCACTAAGGCACCAAGAATGCACAAAGACAACTGAGTGAGTGCTTTGAAGTTGTTGGTTGACACGCCCCTATGGCGTATCTTTTGATAGCCCCAAGGCGTTTAGCGCGATCGCCTGTGCGGCTTCCATTTGGCCGTAGGTGAACACATAGGGGCAATCATCTGGCAGATGGGGAACGAACTGTTCCAGCACGTAAGGACTGCCGTAGATCACTAATCCTTGCAATTGGCGCGATCGCAGCAATGCTTGGAACCAATCTTGGGCGACTTGGGTCAGTCCGGCACTACCCCGGAACGGGTTGCCTCGAATGAACAATTGCAATAGCGTTGGCAGATGGGCGGACAAATCCGGTGAGGTGGGGGTGGAGCCGTCCAGCAGTTGGGCGGTGTATCCAACTTGGGCAGGATAGGCGATCGCGGGAGTATGGCGACCCAGGAATTTGCAGTCCAGCACATGGTCGAGGATGACCAGATTGCGGCCAGTGCCGGGGGCAAGGCTAGGCACGGGCGCGGGACAATGCACCTGCATGGAGGTGTGCAGAATGGCGTTGACGCTGGAGATCGCCGCTGGTTGTGCCACCTGATCCAATTGGATCGGCGGCGGCGACATCTGTTCCCAGGCATGGGCAGTTGCTTGGCTGTCCAGCAACGGACTACAGGCGTTCAACTTGGCACGCCAAATCCGCTCCACCGTAGTCTGAATCTGCTCGAACGGAATCCGCCCCGCCTCGACTGCGGCACACACCGCCGCGATCGCCCCCGCCGGATCGCCCGGCATCAGCAGGATATCGGCTCCCGCTTCCACCGCCAACACCGGAGCTTCATTCACCCCATAGCCATCGGCGATCGCCCCCATAATTAGGGCATCGGTGACGATTAGCCCGTCAAAGCCCATCCGCTTCCGCAACTCGTCGGTGAGGATGCGGCGGGATAGGGTGGCGGGATAGTCGGGATCCAAGGCAGGAAGCAGCACATGGGCAGTCATGATCGAGTCCACGTCAGCGGCGATCGCTTGCTCAAACGGTGGCCATTCCATCGCCGCCAACCGTTCCAGCGAGTGCGGCAACACGGGTAATTCCAAATGCGAGTCCGTCGCCGTGTCCCCATGGCCGGGAAAATGTTTGGCGGTAGTCAGCACGGTATAGGCTTTTGCACCTGCGATAAACGCCGCAATCAATGACCGGACAATCGCCGGATCATCACCAAATGCCCGCACATTAATCACCGGATTGGCGGGATTATTGTTGACATCCACCACGGGAGCCAGCACCCAGTTGAGGCCGATCGCCTGTGCCTCTTGAGCGGTGTGATAACCCATCTGTCGGGCATAGTCCAACGCTGTCGGTAAGTCGTGACGAGCGATCGCCCCCAACGCCATCGGTGGCGGAAACCACGTCGCTCCACTAAACCGCTGCCCCACCCCCTCTTCTACATCCGCCGCCAGCAGCAACGGAATCTCTGCCCACGCCTGCAACTGCTCGGTGCGTAACCCCAGTTCCGCCGCACTGCCACCCAACAAAATCACCCCACCCACGCCCACATCCTCAATCCAGTGGCGCAGGGTTGGGGTCGGGGCTTCCCATTGCGGGTAGCGAATTTGGTGATCAAATAAGAACCCAGAAGCCCGCACCACAACCATTTGGGCGACTTGGGCAGCCAAGGGTAGGGAGTGGAGGTCGGGGAGCATGGGGGAGGGAGAGGTGGATGGTGGATGGAGGGTGGTGAGTGGGGAGTGATGAGTAGATGGGTTTTGCAGACCAATCTGCTTCCTGTAATGGATTTGACGGCAAAACTTGCCCGTACAGTTAGCGGGTTTGTTGAATCGACGATCCTAAGATTGACGGTCGGCTTCGACGGAGGCTTGGATTTCGTCCAGGGTTTTGATCACCAACCGTTTGGCTTCCAGTTGCCACCCCCATTTCTGGATCCGAAAGGCGGCATAGAACCCGCCGAAGGTGGCAATCAGATCCAAAGGCTGGAGGGTGGAGGCGGCTAATAACAATCCCAACCCGCCGATGCCCCAAAATGGTAAGGCGACGGCTTGGCGGTTGGAGGCGATCAATTGCACCCAAAAGCCCCTCGGTAGCTCTGCCTCTAGCTGATCTCGCAAAGCTTTTTGCTGCGGATAAGGCACAGCGAAGCCAAACTTGCGGCGCAGTTTTTCAATTTTGCGGGCTTCGGTGCTGTATTCGGTCAACTCATCTTCCGCCATCTGCACCAGTTGGTTGATGGTACTCATAAATCACCTCGATCGCCGCCTAAACCAATGCATCCGTCTATCATCCCACGATCGCAGGGGCTTCGGGTGGTTCAGACGGGGTCGGGTGAGGAGGGCGATCGCCCGGTCATCGGCTGTAAAGTTAACCCCCTAACATTGCCAATTCGTCATGCCCCTTCCAGACGTTCACGGTTGATTTCGTAGATCTAAGCCATAGCGATAGATCGTCGCTGTAGGGGCAGGTTTAGCCGATAAATGGTCGGTCAAAACCGTTGTGTTAACAACAAAACCTGCCCCTACACCTTGCGCGATCATCATAGGCGTTGCTCTAGCCTGCATCATTCACGACAATTTACCGAAAAGTCCCGAAAATTCTGTAGTGGCGGTGTTGGGATGCTCTTTCCCTAACTGCGATCGCTGAATTTCCAATGCTTAATAAATAATAGAGACACGAAGTCAATTACTCCGTGTCTCTGGGGTTGATCATCGATGTTTAGATCGCAAGACGGCTCGGTTTAACCCGTCTTACTTGTAAGTATCCTTCTGCACATTCAGGATGCGCGAGGCTTCGTTAATCCCGTATTGGGGACGCAGGAAGCGGTTCAACTGGCCTTCAAAGAAGGCGCGGTTGGCCATCAGGTGCTTGGGATTGGGGTCATCCAGGGGATACAGCAATGCCGTCCGCAGGGCTTGGATTACTGCTGAGGTCACCGTGTACATCGATCGCTGGAAGCTAATCCCCACCTGCACCAGCAAGTCATCCTCACCCCGGCAGTTCTCTTGGAACAACTCATGCAAATATGGGGGCAGGAAGTGGGACATATCCTGGTGTAACAGCGTTGGCGGAATGCCAGCAGTACCGACTGGGAACTTGTCGGCGTAGAGAATGCCGTAGTGGAAATCCTCTTGCTTTTCGGGCACTTCCCCCGCCATGGCGTTGTAGGACTTGGTGCCCCGGAAGGGACGGGTGCGGTAGAACACGGCTTCCACATAGGGCAATGCCGCTTCATACAGCCACATAAAGCCCTTCGATTTGGGGATAATCTCGAAGCACTCGCCATTGATGTAGACGTGGTGGTAGATCGGGCGACCTGCCGCCACAAAAATGCCATTCACCAGGAAGTTGATCGCATCGGGAATCGACTTGATTTTGCCTTCGTCGTACTGGTCGGAGATCTCGAAGAAGGCCGGAGCCATGATTTCCCAGAACAGACCCAGGATGGACATATAGGTGGCCATGCGAGCTTGCTCCAAGAACATTTCTGGGAACAGCTTGTGCAGCACCAACAGCGGCGCGTACAACGGCTTCGACTTCAGGTACGCTTCGATCGCCCGATTGGCGT
>CAZJZR010000130.1:0-8287 GCA_964550475.1 uncultured bacterium | reverse complement strand
GATCGATGGACAAGTAACGGGTGTAGAATTCGCGATCGCCCACCCCCGTTTGGATTGGCTTCAGAATTCCCAGCGTCTTGGGACGACAGTAGGTTTGCCAATAGGCCGCTAGGGCAGTCGTGACCACGGTTTTGCCCACTTCTGTATCCGTGCCACTCACCAACAAGGCATTCATCGGCTCCAGCACACCATCTCCTCCAACGCCACACATCCAAGGCTATTCATTTGGGCTTGCATTCTACTGCACCGTAATTTCCAAGCTGAAATCCGTATCATCCGCACTGAGTACATCAATTTGGTACACGCCATCCTTCGGCACTTGCCCCGACCACTGCACCACCTGCGCGGCATCTTCCACCAACGTGCCATCGGGATAACGGATATTGAGCGTAATGGTGCCCTTGGTGGGATTAACGCTCAACTCTTGGTTGGCGGTCATTGTCACCAAATACCGTTTGATCCGAGTCGGACTGGTGCGACCGGAGAGAAACGCCTGCACCGTATTCGGCGGGAAGGACACTGACTCAGACTCGTAGGTCGGCGATGGGGATGGACTGGGCGATGGGGAAGGGGAGGGCGAGGGCGTGGGTTTGTTGGCGGCGACCAAACTCAGATCCAGCTTGTAGTCACTTTGGGTCAAGCCTTTGACTGGACTGAGTTTAATAAAGTATTTCCCGGTGTAGGGGAGGGTACCTTGCCAAACGGAGACCCGCTCAGCGCGATCGCCCACCGGAGCTTGGTCAGGCCCCAACACACTCAGCAACACGCCTTCCCCAGCAATGAAGGCACTCAATTGTTGGCCCTGTTGCCCGTTAATGATATAGGTGAGGGTTTCGTTGGCGCGTAAGCTTTTAGCCACACTAATGGGTTTGCCTTCCAGCAGTTCCAACCGCTGACTGTAGTTAACAGGTTCAACGCTGGGGCTAGGGCTGGGACTAGGACTGAGGCTAAAACTGGGGGAGGGCGTGGAAGTCAGCGTCGGCAGAGGGGACGGTTGGGGGAGGGTACCCTGACGCACCGCTGTGACCAATGCCCACGACCCCAAGCCCACCAATGCCGCCATGGCAATGCCGCCCAGAGCCACTGCCCACGGATCATCCCAAAAAGAGCCGCGATCGCTGACCGGAGGCTGATAGGGCTGGGAATTGGTGGCATAGTTGGGAGCTTGGCCAGTCGGTTGGGCTGGGGGAAATTGGTTGGGGTTACTCACCGCCACCGTCGGCAGACTGGAAGCCACCGGAGCAGCAGGCACCACGGGCGGCGGCGTGACTGGGGCAGGCGCAACAGGTGGCGGTGTGTAGGGTACGGGTTGGGGTGGCGTGAGTGCGGTTGGCGTTACTGTTGCCCCCGGCACCACGGGCGACCCACCTAACATTAGCAACGCTTGGGACACATCCAGAGCCGTTTGGAAGCGATCGCCGGGTCGGTAGGCCAACATCCGGTTCAGCACCTGCGCCAGTCCAGGATTCACCTGCGGCAACCACCGCTGCCACTGCCAGGTTAAATTCACATCATCAAACAGTTTTTGCGGGTCTTGTCCGGTCAGCAACACCACTGCCGTCACACCCAAGGCATAGATATCGCTACAGGCCGACACCTGCCCCGTCTGCATTTGTTCCGGTGGCGCGTAACCGAGTTTACCCACCGTGGTTTGGCGGATGTCCGTTTGTTGCAACCGCGTGGCAATTTCCTTCACCACCCCAAAGTCGATCAGGACGGGCAGGCGATCGCGATCGCGCAGAATAATGTTGTCGGGCGCAATATCCCGATGCACAATCCCCTTACTGTGGATATGCGCCAACACGGGCAACAGGTAATGCAGGAATTGCAACACCTCCGTTTCGGCAAAGGCAAAACCCCGCAACCGTCGTTCATCCAACAGGGTACGGTAGGTTTTGCCATCGACAAAATCCTGCACCAGAAATAACCGCTGATCCTGCTCAAACGTCGCCCGAAACTGGGGAATCTGCGGATGCTGCAACTGATATAGAATTGCCGCTTCCCGTTGAAATAACTCCTTCGACTTCTCAAATAATTGCACCGCCCCCTGCACCGGGATAAATTCCTTCAGGGCGCAGGGTTCGTTAAATCGACCTTGGTCTTGGGCGAGATACGTCCGGCCAAATCCCCCTTGCCCTAAGACACGCACCAAATAATAGCGATTTTGTAAAACGATTCCAGGGGAGAGGGGCGGTTGCATAACGAGATACAGAACTCAAAACTCAAACTCAACACTCACAGAACAAGCAAACCCAATGATCCACAGACCCAACTTTAACAACCCAATTGATGATTAGGCTAATAGCAGAGCGATCGCCTTCTCATCATACTAAGTTATCCTCGTTATCCTCTACACGGACATGATTGCGCCGGATCGAAGAGTTGGTTGCTCCGCGCAGGCAAACCCAACCTTCTAGCTACCGGTTCAAACGGCTTCAAACAGCTTGTTAAACTAAAATCCCGCTGGCCGAATGACCAACGGGATGAATGGTGTGAGAAGAATGCAAAACGATAACGATTGAGGATGACGATCTGTTCAGATAACTGTTCCTCCCCGGTGAGAAACGCTGACGTTCAGGGTGGGAGTTCAGGATTGGAGTGACGATGCATTAACGAATCATTAACCAATGGCTCATTAACCAATGGCTCATTAATTGACAATTGCTTCAGGAATCCAGCCGTAACAGAAGGGCGCGATCGCCGATTACGATCGCCCACTAGTAGCTACTACCGCGATACACCCGACGGTTAGTGGGTGCCGATGCAGTCGGGGTTACCGCTTGGTAACGGGTGTAGGGAATACCATGATGGGTTGCCCCTTTAACTTCCACCAACTCCAGAGCAGTAGTGGTAGCAACGTCGTAACTTGTACCGCGATAGATGAGTGACATTTCAGGAACTCCGTGGTTCAGTGATGGCTGACAGGATTTATCATCGCGGTTTTGCCCGTTCGGAGAAGTGATTTCATCCACCTCCCCAGGTGAGTTTGGCGGCGGTTACGGGTGACACGCTAGGGGTGGCGACAGTGACCCACTGAAGTTAACCATGGTGATGAGGGTCACGGAGTAGGAAGTGTTGAGTGTTGAGTGTTGAGTGTTGAGTGGGGCGTGTGTCACGCCGGATTACCGATTCCCAATTACCGATTACCCATCACCCCATCACCCATTCCCCCCTTCAGATTGCAACTTTAGAAAACTGAGGCTACAACAAACATAGGACTCTTACAGATCTGAACGGATTGCCACGGATTGCCAATTGTTGCCAGATCAACTCAAATTTTCCGGATGGCGGTTGAGTAGCCTGATTAAAGAAGGTGGGAGGGACTGACTATTGGCGCGATCGCAGGTGGTCAATTGACCAATTTTCAGTTTGCCAATTTCCCAATTTTAAAGTCGTCACAGCCTCGTCACATTCAGTCGGATGTCCACAGGAGTTAGGGTTGGATGGTGTGGGCATCGCTCAGACTACGGCAACCCCATGGATACTGCATTCGCGCTAACGGTATTAACGCTGACGGTACTAGCACTGACACTGCCGGAAACAACCGCATCCAGATTGCCAGATTTGAAACAAATTGACCGGGAATTGAATCACTACTTGTGGGGTTAATACTGTAAGAAACATCCCGGCGGTCACAAAGTTAACATGGCTGCTGGGGTTAGCCTACTGAAGAACCAACTAATCGTCATCGGTTCCAGTCCGGAGAGTTAAACGGTTATCCATCTAACCCATCATAACGGTTATCCATCTAACCCATCATTTTGAAGTGAATTAGGAGTGCGTAACGGCGGTGATTCATGAATTCCATCTTTCCGTAACTCCAGTTGGAGTCAACGAATACTTGGTGCGAACGGAGAAGGTCGCGCCCGGTGTCCCACTAGCAGAGGAACAGTTTACCTGGCCAGTGGACACCTGGCTGGCTCAAGCACGAGAACTGTTAGATGATCCATTGCTAGGGGGGTGGATGGAGCAGGGCAAAGCCACCCCCAACGCGCCTAATCTCACCTCCTTGGGGCAACAGTTGTGTAATGCCCTGTTCCAAGGTGCAATTCGGGATAGCTGGGTGATGGCGCAGGGGATTGCCCAACATCGGCGCGAGATGTTGCGCTTGCGGTTAGGACTGAAGGGCAGTCAGTTAGCCCGGTTGCCGTGGGAGTGCTTGCATGATGGCGATCGCCCCCTAGCCACGGGTGCTGATGTGCTGTTCTCCCGCTATCAGCCAATCTTTTCCTTAATGAAAAGTCCCCTCTCCGTGCAAGAGATGGGAGCTAATCAGCCCCTGCGGATTTTGATGGTCATTGCTGCCCCCACCGATCAAGAGGGGTTAGCCCTTAAGCAAGAAGCTCTGCATCTCCAGGAAGAACTGCAACAAGCGGCTCAAAACGGCAATCCTGGCTTAGTAACCGACATTCAACTGTCGATCCTGGAACAGCCGGGACGAGAACAATTGACCCAAGCCCTAGAGCAAGGCAACTACCAAGTGCTGCACTATGCCGGACACAGCAACTTAGGAGCGGCAGGGGGTGCGCTTTACTTGGTGAGTGGGCGGACTGGGTTAACGGAAATCCTCAGCGGTGACGATTTGGCGGGCTTGTTGGTCAACAATGGCATCCGCATGGCCGTGTTTAATTCCTGTCGGGGCGCGTCTGCCGCGACCAACGAATCCAGTGATGCCGCAGGACAGCGTAATTTAGCCGAAGCTCTGATTCGACGGGGCATTCCCGGTGTGTTGGCAATGGCAGAGCGGATTCCCGATGAGGTGGCCTTAACCCTGAGTCGGTTGTTCTATCGCAATCTCAAGCAAGGCTATCCGGTTGATCTGAGTTTGAGTCGGGCGCGGCAAGGACTACTGTCGGCCTATGGTTCCAATCAATTATTTTGGATTTTACCGACCCTCTACTTGCATCAAGAATTTAGCGGTTATCTGACCGTCACCCATGAGGAAGAAACGGTCGCCAGTCCTGTCTCATCGCCCATGGGGCAAGTGGTGCCGCAATCGCCCAAGCAACCGACCCAAGGTGCGTCAACCCCTGGCCGTGCCCAAGGGGAACCCGCGATCGCCGTCAGTCCACAGCCCCGTTCTGTGGCAACAAATGGCGATGTTTTGGCTGCACCGCCCCCTGCTGTACCATTGACCCTGAATCCAGGGGTGCCCCTCATTCCGCCTCCGGCCCCCACGGGTAACCTGTCATCGGTGCCCACCGCCATTTTGGATGCGCCCTGTCTACAACCGAATGTGTATCCACCGATCAATGGCGCGATCGTCAATGGCGCGATCGCGGCTCCCGTTGATGCGGCGGTTCCCGTGCCATTGGAAATGGCCATTCCCCAAGAACCATCCCTGCTGTTTGATGACTTCAACACCCGCAAAACAGCCTTTGAATGGGACGATGATGCGAGTCCAATGGAAATGCCCGTCGCGGCGAGTGCCATGCCGCATCTTTTGCAGCAACTTTCTGACAGCCAACAAATTGAGGAGTTGCAGGAGGATGAACTGATGGTTGCCGCCCTCAGTTCCGAAAGTCTGCTACCGAATGCTCCCCAGCCTCAATCGCCCCAACTGGTCTATCAAGATTGGCCAGAGGATTCGTTCTATCTGCAACTGCTGACTCCAACAGCCTCCAGCCCGGTACGGAGTAATTCAGTGGCGGTTGGCTCAGCCATCAGTGGCTCAAACAGTGGCTCAAACAGTGGCTCAAGCAGTGGCTCACAGGCAGGGAGTGGCTCGCATAACTTGAATGGGCGATCGAGCACTAAATCGGTCACCGCATCAAGTCGCCAAGCCACCCCAGTACAGGATGCTGCCCAGCAAGTTGCCCTGCATCAACGGGCGATCGCGACCAATCCTCGTAATGCCGATGCCCACTATCACTTGGGGCTGGCACTTGCTGAACAGGGGAACTTACCAGCGGCGATCGCGGCCTATGACCAAGCGATTCAGCTTCAGCCGGATTTGATTGTGGCTTACGAGCAGTTGGCCATCACCTTGGATAAACAAGCTCAGGCGACGGTGGCGATCGCAGCCTATGACCAAGCGATCGCAGCGTATAACCGTGCAGCCGTGGTCTACAACGACTTGGGGCGTGTTCTGTGCAATCGCGGCGACCTCAACCGCGCCATGGATGTGTATGGACAGGCAATTACGGCCTATAACCAAGCTGCCGCTGTCCACAACACCAAAGTCGCAGCAGGTCAAACGGTTTCCCCAACCACCTCAGCCCCAAGTCAGCGAGGAACCAGATCCGACGAAACGGGCAGCACACCCGCCACTCACGCCTCCTCTGCCCAGCCAGCGGACACTGTAGCGTCCCGGTCTCCCAAGTGGCCGTCTGGACTACCGTTGCAACCGTTAGTAGCAGGTGCCGTGACAGCGGCGATCGCTGTGATTGGTTTGAGCATTGCCTTTCAACAGGAATGGCACTTTTCGCAGCCATCAGCTTCGCCATCCCTATCAATTCAACCCTCGACTTCCACCTCTCCCCTTGCCAGTCCCCTCGCCGATCCAGACTCTAAAAAAGTCGCCTCCCCCAGTCCAGCCACCACTCCCAGCCTCATCCCTTCACCCGCCCCCATCGCCAAGGCCAATCCGAATCCTGACCTCCGGACTCCAGAGGGACAGAAACAGGTGAAACAATTCCTCGACGAGGGTAAGTTGGCGGATGCCGCCGCCAGCCTCACTGCTGCGGCCTCAGTGGATCATCCCGCAGTGCATTTCCTAGAAGGGCGGCTCATGTTGCAATCGATCCGGGCGGGCAAATCTGACTATACGCTGAAAAATGCCCAAGCGGAGTTGGAAAAAGCCGTCCGTAATACAGCAGACCCGACTGCTCACAATGCCCTCGGTTTTGTCTACTATGCCCAAGGCGATCTGAATGCCGCCAACCGCACTTGGTTCAAAGTTGCGCGGTTCCGGGAAGAGGTCGGCGTTGAACCGTCACAGGATCCAGCCGCTCTGATGGCAATGGCCGGTTGGGCACTGGTGTTTCAGAAAGAGGCCGGCAATCAACCGGCTGCCCAACAACAAGCCCTGCTAAACCAAGCACTGGCTCTGCGGGATCAAGTCCTTGCGGCTAAACCCAGTGAGTTTCAACCGGAGGTGTTGGCTAAAAACTGGATGTGGCCAGAACAAGCGGTGAATGATTGGCGATCGCTGCTAGCCAGAAAATAATCTGAGGGATTTGCAGATAAATCATGCACCTACACAGAAATCTGGAGGGGCGAACGTCCGTTCGCCCCTCCGGTGTGATTGGGGATTTGATTTTCACGCTGATGCCTTACCGCTCCGTCACCCGCCAACTCAACTTCAGATTGATCCAGAAATTCCAGAAGGTGACGATCACAATCGCCAACAAATTGGCAATGTAGCGATTGACATGGAAGACATTAAAGAACAAATTCAACAGCAGCACATTCAGCGTTAAGCCGAGCAAGCAGACAAAATTAAATTTGATAAATCGCTTTAGTCGTTTTTCCCAACCCGTCTGCTGCTGAGAAATGTCCCGGAATGTCCATAGGTCATTCCACAGGAAGTTATTCACAATTGCTGTTTCAGCCGCAATGATTTTGCTACGAGTCAGACCCCAGGCTAAGGTCGTCGGGTCACTCAACAGGTAAAACACTGCCATATCGACAAACACACCGCTAAAGCCCACCAGTCCAAACCGCAAAAACCGCATCATCGGCAGTTGGAACCGTTGGCGGAAGCGAGCCACTCGTCCCTTGGAGCGCAGGCGTAACAGATGCAGAATGTAGTTAACGTACTGCTTCCAAGTAACTTTACTTTCCCCCTCTAGCCGTTCCTGAAACACATAGCCCACTTCGGCAATGGTTTGGATATCGCCCATGCCAATCACTTCCAGCAGGATTTTGTATCCGAGGGGGTTAAGGGTACGTTCGGCGATCGCCTGTCGCCGCACCATGAAATACCCACTCATCGGATCAGACACCCGCCCCACCACTTCCGGCAAAATCACCAAACCCAACAACTGAGCACCACGGGATAAAAACCGACGGGCAAAACTCCAGTCGCTCACGCCACCGCCTTCAATATGACGGCTGGCCACGGCCATATCCGCCCCCGATTCAATGCTTTGCAACAACTTCAGCAAGACCTCTGGCGGATGTTGCAGGTCGGCATCGATCACCCCCAACACCTCCCCGCGTGCCACCTGCCACCCCCGGATCACCGCTGTGGACAAACCCCGCTCCTCTTGCCGCCGCAATACCCGCAGTTGGGGATAGGTGGGGGTGAGATCCAACGCCACTTCCCAAGTGCGATCGGGGCTAT
>CAZJZR010000129.1:0-8287 GCA_964550475.1 uncultured bacterium | reverse complement strand
TAACTCCCTAACTCCCTAACTCCTTAACTCCCTAACTCCCTATCTCCCCAACTCCCCAACTCCCCAACTCCCCTATGCCAAGCATCTATGCAGGTGTTGATGAAGTCGGGCGGGGCTGTTTGTTTGGCCCGGTGGTGGCGGCGGCGGTGATTTTGCCGGATGGTGGCGATACGCAACTGCTGACCGCTGGGGTGACCGACAGCAAGTTGTTGTCGCCGCGCCAACGCCAGAACCTTGTCCAACAAATTACCGCGATCGCCGTTGATTGCCAAATTGGGGTGGCGACGGTGGCAGAAATCGATCGCCTCAACATCCTACAAGCGTCGTTGTTGGCAATGCGGCGGGCGGTGTTAAAACTGCGGGTGATGCCCGATGGCTGTTGGGTAGACGGCAACCAACGGATTCCCGACTTGCCGATGCCGCAACAAACCTGGGTGAAGGGCGATCGCGATTGTGTGGCGATCGCCGCCGCCAGCATCATCGCCAAAGTCTGGCGCGATGACCTGATCACCCGACTGGACAACCACTATCCCGGTTATGACTTAATCCACAACAAAGGCTACGGCACTGCCAAACATCGCGCCGCCCTACAACGCCTCGGCCCCACTCCCCAGCATCGCCGTTCCTTCGCGCCCTGCCAAGTTAGCCAAATCAGCTTGCCAGGACTTTAACTCATCTACTGTTGCGACTGTTGCGACTAAATATGGATTGGGGCGTATTTCACGTTTGGGGGAGGGGCGGTTAAAACCGCATCTACAAGAACTAAACCCGCCTACGCGGGTTTCAAAACTCTTAGTCCGCGTAGGCGGACTTGGTTCGCATAGCTGCGTAGGCAAAGCCTGCCCAGAGGGCATATTCTATTCGCCCGGATGTATCCCCCAACTGTTGGATACGCCCTATGGATTGGGTTACCGATCGTAAGCCAACGCCCCATTGACATAGGTGGCTGTGACAGCGCGATCGTCGCCGAGGATCATTGTGGCGAATACCTGGTCAGATAACTGCTCCAAAGATTGGGCAGGAACCTGAGGATTGCGTAATTTCATTAACGGTGTGGCTTGCATGTCCAATACGGTGAAATCGGCTTCTTTACCGGGATCAAAACTGCCGAGTTTATCATCCAACTGCAACGCCGTCGCACCACCCAACGTCGCCAGGTAAAAGGCTTGGAAGGCTGACAGGGTTTGGCGTTGCAGTTGGGCGATTTTGTAAGCTGCCGCCATGGTTTGCAGCATTGAGAAACTGGTGCCACCGCCCACATCCGTCGCGAGGCCAACGGAAATGTTGAGTTCCGGCGACTTGGCCTTGTGTAATTTGAACAAGCCACTGCCCAAAAATAGGTTAGACGTGGGACAGTAGGCGACGATCGCCCCTGCTGCCGCAAACCGCTGGAACTCCGACTCACTCAACTGCACACAATGGGCAAAGATAGAGCGATCGCCCACCAAACCAAACTGCTCATACACATGCAAATAGTCCAAACTATCGGGAAACAGTTGAGCCGTTAAAGCCACTTCCTGGAGATTTTCCGACAGATGGGTATGGACATAAACATCGGGAAACTCCGCCCGTAATTTCCCGGCCAGCGTCAGTTCCTCTTCCGTCGAAGTGACCGCAAACCGAGGTGTGATGGTATAGAGCGATCGGCCCCGGCCATGCCAATGTTGGATCTGTTCCCGAGTTTGGGCATAGGCCGTCTGTGCATCATTAATCAAAAACTCTGGCGCATGGCGAGACATCAGCACCTGCCCCGCAATCACCCGCATCTGTCGCCGTTCCGCCTCTTCAAACAACACCTGCACCGACTCCGGAAAGATCGTCGGCAAAATTACCGCTGTGGTTGTGCCATTCCGCAGCAACTCATCCAAGAAAAACGCCGCAATCTGACGGGCATAGACCGGATCTTTAAACTTAGCCTCCGTGGGAAAGGTATATTTTTCCAGCCACTCCAACAACTGTGCCCCATAGGCGGCAATCATTTCCGTTTGGGGATAGTGGATGTGGATATCAATAAATCCCGGCACAATCAACTGGTGCGGATAGGTCGTAATGGGCAAATGCCCGTAGGTGGAAGCCAGACTGGCATAGTCGCCAAAGGCTTGAATTTTGCCATTGTCTACCACCAATAACCCATCGGGGATGTAGCGTACACTGTCTGCTAGATCTTGATAAAACGGATCGGCGATGAAGTCAAGAAACGCACCACGAATAGCCATCGCAGCGTCTGTCAACGAAGGATTAGCAGGGGTAAATCCAGACATGAAATTGTGGAAGTAGGTAAGTGATGGGTCAAAAGTGATACTGTCCGGGCGGGTTGGGCAGAGCAATCTGCATTCTGTAATGGATTTGCCAGCAAAACTTGCCCCTACAAATCTCGAACTTATTTAATCCTCAGTCCTAAAGATATTAGGACTATTCAATCTAGCCTGAGACCACAGTGGAGTTATGTAACACTGGGATCAATTTGAAACTCTAGGGCTTGGCTATGGGAACTGCCAAATTTAATCTGCATCCCAGACGCTAAAGGGATTTCTTGGTGATGGATCTTTTGCCAACCGTCGTTGCCCATAATCAAGGTGCCATAGCGGGAAAAGTCGCGTAAGAAGAAGGTGGGCGGCGTGTTGGGGTTGGTGTCAGAACAGTCACGGTAAAAGATTTCCGCATGTTTTTGAGAAATCCATTGTTCTGGCATAACCAAGTCATTTTCTTCGCTACGCCCAACGCGCATCAGCCCACTGCGAATTGCCCAGACTCGGCGTGTGCCATCGACGGTTTGTAGGCAAGCGGCGGGGATGGAATGACGGAACCATGTGGAGGTGTTGACCGGGAGTTCGGTGCGGGTTAAGGGTTGCACCAACTCACCGTTAAATTCGGGATGGAGATAGAGGACGGGTAATGTCCAGGCGGGTTGGTTAAAGCGGTAGAGGGCTAATAATTGTTGCCGTGCCATGGCGACCGCTTGATCGATTGGCATCCGTTCGGCCAAGGCTTGGGCGAGATATTGGATAAAGGTGAGGGCTTCTTGGTCGGCGATCGCGTCTCGCATTCCCAACACCGCTGGCACACCATGGTGGATCAACACTTCCGCCAAACTGCTGCGGGGAATGGCGATGCCGTTGGAGGTGCGATCGGGCTGGGCACCCCAGCAGGCATTAAACACCGCCAAGGTAACCCGGCAGCGGGTTAATACCTGCGCCAAATCCATCCCGCTTAACACCGTCTGGGCACCCAACAGCAAGACACCGCCATCGGGACCTGGGAGACCGTGCCCCGCATAGAAAAACATATTGTAGCCACCCCGTTCCAGGTGGGCGTTGAGTTCTTCTGGTGAGGGTTGCAGGAGGGTATCCACCCGACAGGGGACTGGACTGGTGGTGGTGCTGGCTTGGGAGGCTTTTTCCATCACCTGTGCCAGTAATGCCGCTTCCTGAGTCAGGTTGAGGTGAGCAGCATTGGGCTGTTGATGTTGTCCCAAGACCAAGAGAATTTTTAGGTAGGGTTCGCTGCGAAGGGTGGGTAGACGGTCTACATCGCTGGTGGTACGACTGAATAGAAGTTGTTGACCAAGGGAAAGGGCGGGTTTTCCGGCTTGGGTTTGCATAATTTCCCACGGAAAGGCGATCAGGTCAGGATCACGGATGTCCAGCCGGAGCCGCAGCGGGGTGCGCTGCCCGATCGCAATCCCCTGACTCTGATTTAAACAATTCTGGACTGCCCCATCAAATAACCATTGGTACAAATAAATTCCCAGTTGTTGCATCAACCGGCCACTTTGGCTAATCGGTTGGTTGCTGTCGGTACCAACGGCAAGGGGTGGAATGGCGGCTGGACGATGACTGGAACGGGGTGGCATGGGTAAACCACCTGTAGCAAACATTTCTAACCATTGATGCCACAAGTCTGTTAATTCACTGGGCCAGGGGCGATCGTGGTGGACATAGCCGCCGGGATAGGGAGCCTTGAGCACCCAAGCCGCGAAATGATCGGTTGGCACAATTTGCAACCGGGCGATCGCCACACTCAACTCCGGAATCTCAGCTTGGCTCATGCCCCATCCTTCTAGCAACGGTGGTAATCACAACGTATTATTATCGAGGACAATCGTCTTCCAGTCTAACGTTGTGAATCAGCGATCGCTGAATGCTCAGTGATTGCAGGCATGAGGACTGAAGTAGCCCTGGCGACTGTTTGCCTTGCGTTCCCGTAGGGTAGTCGCGGTTTTAACCGCCAGACACTTTTCAACCCCCCTCTTAGCTCATCCCTAAATTCAGCAACGCCGTCCTATGAAGTTGTAACGGCTTGGCCATCGCTGGCATCAACTTGCAACTCGGATACCAGACACGGTTTCTAACACGAAGGGGCGATCGCGGCGAGTCACAGAGCGGGCATTGGCTGGATCGAGATACCACGAACTCCCACGGGCGACTCGCAGTTCTCCCCGTGCGGCACCGGGAGGATCGGTCTTAATCCGTTGTTGATAATAAGCCGCATCGTACCAACTGGCAGTCCATTCCCACACATTCCCTGCCATATCCTCAGCCCCAACCCAACTTTTGCCATTGGGGAAACTGCCAACTGGCAAGGTTACGCCCCGTCGTTGGCCACCGATGCCAGTTTCGTTGACATTTGCCCGTCCCAGCTCATAGGTATTGCCCCAAGGATAGATTGTTCCCTGTGGTCCCCGTGCCGCATACTCCCATTCCGCCTCAGTTGGTAAGCGACCACCACGCCATTTGGCATAGGCTTCTGCTTCAAACCAATTAATGCCAACACGCGGTTGTTGCGGAGCCGTAAACCCATCTATATTTTTGGGTTGGGTGCGACTCCCCTTCCACTGCCAACCAGCATCAGACCACAATTCCCGTCTGGTGTAACCACCATCGGCGATAAATTTTTGATAGGCCGCATTCGTCACCTCATACCGATCCAGCCAAAATCCGTTGCTGATACAGACTTGGTGCTGCGGTTGTTCATTGGGTCGTGCCTGTGGGTCGGTTTGTGGGTTACTGCCCATCTGAAAACACCCCGCCGGAACCCAAACTTGAGTAATCCCTTTTGGATCGACGCGGGTGGCTCCCGGACGGGTGGGCGTTGACGGCGGCTGCCCCTTGTCCTGAGCCAAGACAACATCCTGCCCCCCTGCATTGGTGAGACTGGATGGGGATGGATCTGACACAACCGCCGCCTGGGAGGTGCCTGGAGCGGAGGTGCGTGGGTCAGAGGTAGTGCTACAGGCTGCTACTAATAGAGACAATCCAGTCAGCACCGTAAGACTAGTTGCGCGGGAGGTGGATCTCATGACCTCTAGCCATCACATTTTTAAAGATTATAGGTTTTAAGATTATCGGGGTTCAAACCTATAGGGGAGATTGCCCAAATTTTATTGCTTAACCGTTATTGCTTAACCGTTATTGCTTCACCATGATCACACTCGCATGGTGTTGAAAATAATCCTGAATGCGTTCAACTTGTTTTCGCACCGTGTTGTGCGGTAAGTATTCAGGTAGCCGAATCTAGGGCGCGGAAACCGCGCCCCTACACACCGAGCAACAGATGGACTTGTAGGGTTTGGGTTTCCCACCCCTTTTAGATTGAGTAATCAAGCGTTGATCAACCTGAATAGTTAGGTCACGGGCGTATCCAACAGTTGGGGGATACATCCGGGCGAATAGAATATGCCCTCTGGGCAGGCTTTGCCTACGCGGCTATACAAACAAAGTCCGCCTACGCGGACTAAGGGTTTTGAAACCCGCATAGGCGGGTTTAGTTCTTGTAGATGCGGTTTTAACCGCCCCTCCCCCAAACGTGAAATACGCCCTTAGGTCACTACAAGCATGACTCAAAATAACTTTGACAGTCTACATTGGCACATTTCATCAAATTCCAAACATCGGAGGTGGCACCCATTGACCAATTTCTGGGATGTGCGTAAAAACAGTAGGCAAATTGGCATTGTGGGCACGATTCCTGTAGACTTGGGCGAGCTTGTCCAAGCTGCCATTGCTTATTTTGATAGTGACTATATTCAGCGGGCAAACGGTGTTCCCCAAACCGAACACTTCCAAGCCCCTGATCCCCATGGGCGAGGATATAGGCGCGTTGTTCAGCACTCCAAGCCTGCCAAATTTCTTGATTCAGAATTGTTTTCAGCGTTTCTGGTAGTTCCTGATCGTCAGTGTTCATGGCTCTTCCCCAAATCAATCCAATCCCCATGCCGCTAACTATCATGCCGCTAACTATAGGGACACAGGGATATAATTTTGCCGCAAGTCCCTAGGTTCGATCGAAAAGGTTGTTGTGGGGGCGGCAAAGCCGACCCCACAACAACCCTTAAACTAACCAGAAATGTTTATGTTTTCGATCGACTGAGATTAATCTGGTTCTAATTAAATTTGTGTTGCCCAACGTAGGGGCGAAGCATTCCGGTAGTTAAGTTAGGGAATGACCGAAAAATCATGGCCGGAATGCTTCGCCCGTACAAGGTTATCGGTTCAAACACAAAATCATTGAGGATCAGAGATTAATCAATTGGGAACAATGTGGCGATTCGGTTGGGGGTCGCCTACGATGGTGCGAGTAGTACGAGTGGTTGGGCGAGCTTACCCGTGTAAGGGATATGGCCGTTTGCGATGGCCGGGGGTACGCCTACTCAATTCCATCTCTACCCGGTGAAGCTTTTGTGCTAATCGGCTGTACTTCGTAGATGTGAGAAGTGCGATATTGTGGAAAAAATTGTGCCAACGCGACCAAAACAACTCCAACCGTTGCCAAGACAGGGATTGCGACAACCAAAACCAGCCGATCGCCAGTTTTGCCGACGGGGGATCGTTATATTGACCAGCATCCTGCCTGCCCTGATCCAGTTGGGGTTGCCCCTACCGCTAGTGGCGCAAACGGCAACCCTAGCCGCTTGTCAATTGGATCGAGCCGCGATCGCCCAACGGGATACCCTACGTCGTCATGCGACCACGGGCGATCGCCAAGCCAGCCAGCAGTATCAGCAACTGATTCGGCAGCACGCCCAGCAACTCACCCAATGCCGCACCGAAAAATGGCCTGCCAACTTAGCGATTTGGCTACGCCTTTATCCTTGCGATGCGTCCCCTGGCGTATTGGATCGGGTGTTGGATCAAATTGTTAGCCGTGGCTATAACCAGATTTATGTCGAAGTGTTTTACAGCGGCCAAGTGTTGTTGCCCCTGAGTGATAATCCCACCCCGTGGCCATCGGTGGTGCAAGGCTCCGGCAATGAACAGGTGGATTTGTTAGCCCAAGTGATTCAGAAAGGACGGGCACGGGGGCTAAAGGTTTATGCCTGGGTGTTTACGATGAATTTTGGCTATACCTATGCCCAGTACAGCGATCGCCAAGCCGCCCTTGCCCGTAATGGCAGCAACCAAACCAGTCTTTCCGTGCCCAGCGACACCGACGATCCCGCAGGTGCAGGTACCCAGGTCTACATCGATCCCTACCATCCCCAACCCCGGCAGGACTTTCGGCAATTGATTCAAACCATTGCCCAACGCAAACCGGACGGCATTTTGTTTGACTATGTGCGTTACCCCAAAGGCCAGGGCACCGCTTCTGTGGCCAGTCGGGTGCAGGATTTGTGGATCTATGGCGAAGCGTCGCAACAAGCTTTTTACCAACGGGCATTGAATGGTAAAGCCTTGGAATTGATGCAGCAATTTTTGCGACGGGGCTACGTCACCAACGCTGACGTGCAAGCCGCAGACAAACGCTACCCGCAGGAAAAGTCGCCCATGTGGCAGGGCTACGAGGCGATGCCCAAACCGCTGCCTGTGAATCAACGTCAATCGCTGGCTCAACAACAGTTGTGGTTGCTGAGTGTTGCCCATGCGTTTCAAGGTGTGCTGGAATTCCTGACTGCTGCCACAGAAACGGCACGGGCACGGGGAATTCCCAGTGGGGTAGTCTTTTTCCCGGAAGGCAACCAAGTGTTGAGGCAGGGGTACGACTCGCGGTTGCAGTTGTGGGAAAATTTTCCGCGATCGCTGGAATGGCATCCCATGGCCTATGCCATCTGTAGTGATGGTCAATGCGTAGCGGCACAGGTGCAACGGGTGCTGAACCAAGCCCCACCGGGAACCCAGGTAAAACCTGCCTTGGCCGGGGTGTGGGGTCGCACTATCGCCAGCCATCCCCCTCTAGAGGTGCAAATGCAAGCTCTGAAACGCACTGTGCCAAACATCCAAACCGTCAGCCACTTCGCCTATTCCTGGCAGGAACCGGAGGGCGATCGCCAACGCAAATTTTGCAAGTTATA
>CAZJZR010000128.1:0-8297 GCA_964550475.1 uncultured bacterium | reverse complement strand
AGTGGCAGAGGCGATAGACCATGGTTTTGGGCACATCGGAAATCGCCGCCAACCCGCCGTTCATGTCGCCATACAGCGTACAGTAGCCCACCGCCATCTCCGACTTGTTACCCGTCGAGATCAGCAAATGGCCAAACTTGTTGGCGATCGCCATCAACAAATTGCCGCGAATCCGCGATTGAATATTCTCCTCGGCAATGCCAAATGGCGTGCCGCTGAACAACGGTTCCAGGGAGTGATCATAGGTGTGCATTAATTCGCCAATCGGTAACACCTGGGTGGGAATGCCCAACGTTTCCGCCAACGCCAAGGCATCCTGCACCGAATGGTCGGAACTGTAGGGCGATGGCATCAACACCCCTAAAACATTGGCTGACCCGATCGCCGCCGCCGCGATCGCCGCCACCAAGGCCGAGTCGATTCCCCCACTCAGCCCCACCACAATTTTGGCAAAGCCACACTTACGGACATAATCCTGCACCCCCAGCACCAAAGCCGCCCACAACTCGGCCTCTGGGCAATCGGGCAATGGTTGCAGCGGTGCCGTCGCCACCGCCACCACATCCTGCTGCGTCAGGTCAAACCGGACGATCGCCAGATCATCGGCAAAGCCCCGCAACCGCGCCACCACCGCGCCGCGCCGATTCAGCACCACACTGTTACCATCAAAAATCAGGTCATCGTTACCGCCCACCTGATTGGCATACAAAATCGGCTGCTGGTAGCGCATCGCCGTATGCCGCAACATCGACTCGCGCAACTGTTGTTTACCCAGTTGGTACGGTGAGGCCGACAAATTGACAATCAAGTCCACCCCCTGTTCGGCCAACTCCGCCACCGGATTGCACGGATAGTTGCGGTGTCCCCAAAACTCCTCATCATTCCACAGGTCTTCGCAGATGGTCACGCCAATTTTGAACGTAGGTGTGGGGCGAATCAGCAACGGTGCGTCATCCTCATGCAGTTCCGGTGATGCTTCTGGCGGCACGGACTCCGGGAACGGGCGCAGGGTGAAATACTGGCTCCACTCCCCCGGTTCAAAGTAACGGTCTTCGTCGAAGACATCGTAGGTGGGCAACAGCCGTTTGTAAAAAATCTGCTGCACTTGGCCAGCTTCCAGGAGGGCAACGCTGTTGTGTAAGGGTTTGCCACCCGTCTGCGGCGATCGCGGATTGCGTTCCACCGTCCCCACCAACACCGCCAACTGCGGCGGCACAGCCGCTGCCAGTTGCGCCAAGGTATCGGCCATGGCATCAATAAACTGGGGATGCATCAGCAAATCCTTGGGCGGGTAGCCACACAGGGATAGCTCTGGGGTCAGCAGCAACCGCGCCCCCTGTGCCGCCGCCGTTTGCGCCGCTGCCAAAATCCGCTGGGCATTGCCTGCAAGATCGCCAACGGTGGGGTTAAGTTGGGCAATGGCAATTTTCATGGTTCCAGTCCTGGGGAAAATGGTGCGGCTCAGGGATGCACCAATTGGGTGAGTAACTGGGAGGGTAGCACATCCATTGTGTGTTCCGTGTGGCTGATGAAGAAGCTAAAACTGATCTCGCCCAGGTGGATGCGATCGCCATCGCGCAGGTCTTGGCGGGGGCGCATGGGCAACCCATTATGCAACGACACCCCCAACCGCCCCGGATGCAACAGGACAAATTTTTGCCGATCCACGCATTGAATCACCGCATGGTAGGGATCAAGCTGGGAGTCGGGGAAGGACAGGCAAGCGTTGGCATCAGAGCCAAAACTCCAGAGCAGTTGCGGTTGACGAATCGTTTGCGACTCGCCATTGGGCAAGTTGGTGACAAGGCACACATCATCCCCCCGAATCCAACCCAAGACGTAGTAAAAAATTGTGGGCACCAAGGCGTTGCCCGTCAGTTGCTCGGTGGTCAGGTTAATTAAATCGGATTGCAGTTGGTTGCGTTCAATGGCGATCGCTGCTTGGCTGGCCAACGACCGGACAATCCGTTCCTCCCAGGCTGAATAGGCCGAGGTGACCTCCGTCGCATTTTCCGGTGTAATCACCACATCGGGGCGAATCTTACGGTTGATCAACTGCAACACTCCCACCGTTACGCCCACTTGATTCCGCATCGGCAGCACCAACACCGAACGGGTACGGTAGGCGATATCCCGGTCAAAGCTGCGATCGAGCTTGTAGGGTACATCCGCTGGCAAGTTATACACATCTGCCCAGTTCAAACTTTCCCCAGTCAAGGCCACATACCCCGCCAAACTGTTGGGAGTCATGGGTAGGGCAAAATCTTCCAGCGACAACGAGGGTTTGGACGAATTCTGGGCGGCTTCAAAAATTAACTTCAGTACCCCATCGCTGCGATCGATCAGGTAAATGCTACCCGCATCACTACAGGTAATTTCACGGCTTTTAGTGAGGATTAAGTTCAATAAATCTTGTAAATTGCGACTACTGAACAATGCCGTCCCCACCGACAACAATTGTTCTGTGAGTTCAATTTGTTCTAAATTTTCCGTCGTTAACTCGTCTGCCACACCATGCCTCTCCTTAAGAGGGGTCGTTTCCACATTCGTTCGTTACAGTCGCTTGGGATAGTGTTGGGATAGTGTTGGGATAGTGTGAGCGATGCCCACACCACTCAACCGTCTACCCAATCATCTTGCGGTCATCGGGCGCATCTAGGCGCATCTATTAGTTAGGGGATAGTTAGCTTTAGTTAGGGGATAGTTAGCTTGACCTCAGGATTGTAGATGGAATGATGCCCCTGCCGAGCGGGCTAATCTCCATCCACCCAGAAGCTCCTGAGATAGGTGAATCATGATTCATGCGTTTTCCTAAGCCTATCGTTACTCAGCGCATTCCTTCTAGCATTCATCTATTTTTTTAACTGAGTTTTTTAACTGAGTTTTTGGACTGAGCCGAATAGAGCCGCTGGCGGTGGTGGGGGCATAGCCTAGACCAATCAACCTGTTTTCTGGTGGAGTTTACATGAATCATCTGTACCGCATAACTATGAATCCCTCTATACAGGAGGATTCAAGCCAGTGCATTAACTTTATGCATTCATTCTGACTCTCAACAGGATAGAGCGATCGGGAACACCCTCAACTTTGGCAATCTCAGATCTGAGGTGATGTGCCAAGCCCTCATCCCCCAACCCCTTCTCCCAAAAAGGGAGAAGGGGAGCAAGATAGTTTCAAAGTCCCTCTCCCTTAGCAACCCGGTTGCTGAGACAGGGGCAAGTTTTGAGGAATCACATCGCCAATGCACCCAATGCACCATAGTAAATGCAGGCGACAGCACCCACTAAGTAGACAAACCAGGTCAGGAAAAAGCCGATCGCCCGACCGGGGGAAGGCCCGTAGGTGACAATCACGCCCCAGGCATGGGTAATCCGTCCCACGGTGAGGCTGATCCCCAATGTCCACAGCAACCACTGGGGCGATCGCAGCATTTCCAGCCCAAACAACATCAGTAACGCCAACGGCACGTATTCGATCAAGTTGCCAAAGGCTCGTACCTTGCGATGCAGCAGCCCATCATCCGCCGTTTTAGTCACCATAGTTTTCTGAGTGAGGCGTTCCACCAGTGCTGCCCATGGGTTGGGATCAGCCAGGTAATTGGGTTGGTCTGCCACCGCCGAGGTCGAGGCTCCATGCCAAATGCGGGTGCGTGTCCGTTCGATCACGACCAAATAGGACAGGTAGAAAGCCAGGAGGCTGTTTAGTCCGAGGAATAGGGTGGAGATGGGCATGGGAATTGGGAATTGATCATGGGACTTGAGAATGGGACTTGAGAATGGGGATGACCTCAGCCATTGGAACCGTCATGCCTCAGCTTGTCTAACTGTTGCTGGAGGCGATCGCCCGTTGTCGCTAGGATCTCCAGCGGTACATCAGCACTGGAATTGCCATAGTATTCAAACGGATTATCCAGATCCCGAATCAGGAACAGCAGATACAGAAAGGCGGTAAACAAAAAGCCAGAAATGGCAAGGCTTTCGACAAACGTATCCCCCTGAATCAACAACAGCGACAACGCCGCCGTCAGGATGAACAACTCCAGCAGCAAATAAGCTGGAGTCACAAACGTATTATCACGAACATACTGAATTTGCAGGATCAGTTGGCGCAGGCGGTTTTGTTCCGCTTGGACACGACTCATCAAGGGAGCCGCTGTCACCTGTGCCAACGGTGCCAACTGCTGATTCAGATCGGTGAGACTGTTGAATAGGGGCGTGGTGTCGTGGTTATGTTGCAACCAGTTGTGAATCTGCCGCAACAGCGACACCAGAGCGTGCAGCACGGGTTGAGGGTTATAGTCCGGTTGGCTGGCGGCCATGAGCAAATTGGTGTCATGAATCGTCTCAATCGCGCTACTGATTTCCACTGGCACCCGTTCGCTGTCGCGATAATCCGCCAAATTCCCACTCAAGATAAAGGCAATCACCAAGGTCGCCGCGCCAAACAGCGAACTGGTGAGGGAATCAAAGTGCCACACCTCCCAGTCGTAGTGGTGGGCGACCCACTTAGCTAAACCAAAGAAAGCGGTAAAGGGCAGTGTGGTCAACAAAATACGCCATTTGATCAGCCAGTTGCGGAAGGGCATGGAAGGCATGGGCACAGTGGTCACAGCAGAGTATCAGACACAATCCTACTCTGATAGAGCAACCAGCCTCGAATCATTAGCGGCTAATCATTACCTGTGCAGTATTTGGCCAAAAAATCCTGCCGTACCCAACCCGTAATCCGTGAAGTCGGAAAGCCAATCCGTTGCCATGTTTTACCTTGGCTATCCTTGGCCAAATCGGGTTCCGGCGGTCTGCGCCCCAAAATGTAGACCAAATCACCTGGTACGCCATAACCCACTAACCGTTGATTGGTGCCTGCACCTGCCCGGATGTTAATCTGGGCATTGGCATCTTGACTGGTTAACCGAGCCACACAGAGCGTTTGTTCACCACTAAACGGCAGGCCGCGCAGAGCTTGGGCGGCGGCGGCATCAGTGAACAGCATTGGCGAGAGGGTGGCGATCGCGGCAGCCATTAGCGTGTTTGCCAGCAAACCTGTGGTTAATTTCATGGATAGCATATTGACTCAATTGAATGATGGGTTGACGGATGATCATCAAGAAACACCCGTAATAACCACAACATAACGAATCGAGCCGGAAATCATCCACTGAATTTGACTATCATCCACTGACTTTAACTATATTGGCGCAGGGTTGTCCGTTGGCGATCGCGGTAATGTTGCCCAAGGTCACCTCGGCAATATTGGTTAGGGCCTCACGGGTAAAAAAACCTTGGTGTGCCGTAATCACCACATTGGGAAAAGACTGCAACAGTTGAAAAATATCGTCTTGGATAATGGTGTCGGACAGGTCTTCAAAAAATAATCCTTCTTCCTGTTCGTATACGTCGATCCCCAATGCCCCGACCTGCCCCGATTTAATGGCGGTAATCACAGCGGCAGTGTCCACCAAGCCGCCCCGACTGGTATTGATCAACATTGCCCCCGGTTTAAGAGCTGCTAAGGTCGTCGCGTTAATCAGGTGGCGGGTTTCCGGCAGCAGCGGACAGTGGAGCGACACAATATCGGACTGGCTCAACACCTCGGTTAACGGCAGATAACGTGCCCCCAACGCCAAGCAAGCTGGATTGGGATGGACATCATAGGCTAACAGGTGACAGCCAAACCCTTGCATGATTTGGGCAAAACATTGACCAATTTTGCCTGTACCCACCACACCAACGGTGCTGCCATGTAGATCAAACCCCAACAACCCGTCTAAGGAAAAATTATCATCCCGGACGCGATTGTAGGCGCGGTGCAGTTTGCGGTTGAGTGTCAGGATTAAGGCGACAGCGTGTTCGGCGACGGCATAGGGCGAATAGGCCGGAACCCGTACCACCGTTAAACCCAACTCAGCCGCCACTGCCAAATCCACATGGTTAAATCCGGCAGAGCGCAAAGCAATTAACTGCGTCCCGTGGCTGGCGAGGATTCGCAAGGTTGATGCATCCAGTTGATCGTTGATGAAGGCGCAGACAGCCGGAAATCCAGCCGCGAGGGCGGCAGTTTCAGCCGTCAGTCGCGGTTCCAGAAATACCAAGTCGTGCTGATGGCTTTGGTTGGCGGCAGCTAAAAATCGGCGATCGTAGGCTTTGGTGCTAAAAACAGCTACTTTCATAAAATGTAGTGACTTGGCAAACTGAACTGGATAACCGGGAGTGGGTAACCGGGAGTAGGTAACCGGAATCGGCAGGGCTGAATAGCCGGATGAATTGGCACTTCGTTCCAATTCATCCAACTCTCAATTCATCTCTTGATTCAGCACCACCCCGGAATCAACCTGTAGATGATATAGCCGTCTGCGATCGCTTGGGCGTAGTCCACACCACTCAACTGTGCGATCGCGGATAACCAGTTGTAACTCATCCAGGTTAGGCGTTAGTCCTAACGGCGGGGTGGTTGGGTGAACGGTGCGATCGCCAATGCCGCCACCCCCACCACCGGAATCTGCGCCTGTTGCAGCACATGGATGGCGGCTCGAACCGTCGTACCCGTGGTATAAATATCATCCAGAATTAACACAGGCGGTTGACGGTTTCCGGCGACCAACGCTTGCCCCACTTGAAACGCCTCGGTGAGGTTTTGTTGCCGTTGCTGTGGTGATAGGCCAAACATCGCCTCCGTTTCCCGCACCCGTTGCAAACCCTGGCGCAACAGCCGCAATCCTGTCACCTGACAAAATCCTTCCGCCAACAATTCCGCCTGATTGTAGCCCCGTTTGGCTTGCTTGGCGGCATGGAGGGGAATCGGCACCACTGTGACTTTTCCCAACTGTTGTGTGGTGGGCAGTTGCCGCCAGAGTTCGCCCAGCCATTGCCCCAGGGGTCGCGCCAGTTCCGGGTGGTTGTCGTATTTCAGGCTGGCGATCGCCCGCTTCAGCGCACCGCCATACTGCCCCCACCCCACACAAAGCAAGTCAGCCTCCAACCGTTGCAGCGGTTGGGACAGGCGACACTCGGCCAATTGCCGTTCGCAGTCAATGCAGAACACCTGCCGCGTCGATCGCTGGCACAGGGGACAGCGCGACTCCAAAAATAAATTCAGTACGCCGTGCCAGGGAGATAGCCAATTTGCCATGTTCCCAGATGCCCCCAGTCCCCTTAGTTGGTGAATGCCTCTGCCGACGCGATCATTAACGAACTGTTACCAAAGCAGCATAGACTGGAATGAGAGCATTATCCGGAAACGCAACTCTACTGATTCCGTATCCGATAGCGGCGGCATAACTAGCATTATTAGTAATCCCAATTAGCAACGTCCACGCACAATAGTAAGATCCTTAGACACATTTTCCACTTGGCGGTATCCATCCACTGATCCATGCAACTGTACAGTTCTCAACGACGCACCAAAATTGTTGCCACCATCGGCCCAGCCACCAGTCACCCCGACGTGCTGCGATCGCTAATTGAAGCCGGAGCCACCACCCTACGCCTGAATTTTTCCCACGGCTCCCACGACGATCACCAGCGCAGCATCCGCCTGATCCGCCAAGTGTCGTTTGAATTGAACCAACCCGTTGGCATCCTCCAGGACTTACAAGGCCCCAAAATCCGTTTAGGCAAATTTGAAAACGGCTCGATCACCTTAGCCAAAGGCGATCCCTTCATTTTGACCAGTGAGATCCAACCGGGCACCCAACACAAAAGCTGCGTGACCTACGAACCACTGGCCGATGAAGTCACTGCCGGAGCCACAATTCTGCTGGATGACGGCAAAGTGGAAATGTTGGTGGAAGAGGTCGATCGCACCAAACGGGAACTACACTGTCGGGTGATCGTTGGTGGGGTGCTGTCCAATAGCAAAGGGGTGAACTTCCCCGGTGTATACCTGTCGATCAAAGCCTTAACCGACAAGGATCGGCAGGATTTAATGTTTGGCTTGGATCAGGGGGTGGATTGGGTCGCCCTCAGTTTTGTCCGCAACCCCCAAGACGTGCTGGAAATTAAGGAACTGATCAGCAACGCAGGCAAGAATGTGCCTGTGGTGGTGAAGATTGAGAAGCACGAGGCGATCGAGCAAATGGAAGCGATCCTCTCCCTCAGCGATGGGGTGATGGTGGCGCGGGGTGATTTGGGCGTGGAACTTCCGGCGGAAGATGTGCCGATTTTGCAAAAGCGGCTGATTGCCACCGCCAACCAACTCGGCATTCCCGTGATCACCGCCACCCAAATGCTGGATAGCATGGTCAACAACCCCCGCCCCACCCGTGCCGAAATTTCTGACGTGGCCAACGCCATCATCGA
>CAZJZR010000127.1:0-8332 GCA_964550475.1 uncultured bacterium | reverse complement strand
CAATTTGTCGATAAAGCCTCCCCAGAGGTGGTGCAGGGGGCGCGGGATGCCTTGGCCGAAGCCCAAACCCAGTCGGACATTCTGCGCGATCGCCTCGCCAGCCTGGATGGCTAAAAGAATGTACCTAGACCCAAATCTGTAAGGGCGAACAACAGTTCGCCCCTGATTGTGTGATTGGGGATTTTATTTACACACTCCTCCCTGAGTTAATCGGTTGTTAGATCTCACTCTATTGGTTGAGATAAGCCTAGAAATTGCGGTTCCAGACAGAAGTTTTGATTTACCGGGTATCTATCTAACACAAACATTCTCAACTAAAGTCTTGCCATGACACAGAGAAAATTTGACAAAGCTTAAATAGCAAAATCAAGCTAAGATTTCCACGTATAAAGTACTTACTAGTACAGCCCTGTGATAACTACACTAACGTTAAGAAACTTTAAGAGCATTGAGGAACAAACATATGAGTTCGCTCAATTTGATCTTCTAGTAGGGCGTAACAATAGTGGTAAAAGCACTATCCTCCAAGCTTTAGCTATCTGGCAGTTCTGCGTTGATGAATTCCGTCGAGTTAAGCGTCGGGGTAATACTGGGAAGCAGGTTGTTCTTCCTAACTTTACAGCTCTTCCTGTTCCCGAATTCAACCTTCTTTGGAGAGAAAAAACTGACCGTCGATATCCTAAAGTTAATGGTTCCAAAAAACAGGAATTTATATTAGTAGAAGTTGACGTAACTTGGATAACTGATACCCCTGAACCTAAGCAATACTCGTTTGGAGTAAAGTTACGTTACAGTTCTCCGCAAACAATCTACGCTATTCCTTCAGAGGGATGGGAGCATTTTCGAGAGTTGGAAGGACAGTCAGATCAATCAAACTCTCTTTTACCCGTTATTGCTTATGTTCCACCTTTCTCTGGTTTGGAGCCTAACGAAGAGTGGCGAGATGATGGCCCTTTACGTAAACAGGTTGGCAAAGCCCAACCGGGGAGTGTACTCAGAAATCTTTTGCTTCGAGTTTGGGAAGAAAACCGAGAAGATTGGTCTGAGATTCAACGAGTTATTAAGCAGTGGTTCAGTGTTGATTTAAAGGATCCTCAATATGAGAGGGGAGTCGATACACAGATAATTTGTGAATACAGACAAGGAGAAAAATCCTATGACATTATTTCGGGAGGAAGCGGTTTTCATCAAACATTAACTCTCTTGGCATTCTTTTATGGGTACAAACCCACTACTATCTTGCTTGATGAGCCTGATGCCCATCTCCACGTTAATCTACAACGAGAGATTTTAGACTATTTTAAAAATCAAAAGGCACTCCAGAGAAATACTCAATTCATTATTGCGACACATGCTGAAGAATTTATTCAGGGAGTTGATGTTCGCCAAATCATTTCATTACTTGACAAAGTACCTAAACGGGTAGAGGCGACTCCAGCTATTTTGACTGCAATGGCCGATGTTTCTAATTTGGAGATTACTCAACTTTCAGAGCTTTCTGTACCTATACTTCTATATGTCGAGGGAGAAACTGACGAGCGGCTCCTAAGGGGCTGGGCTACCCCCTTAAATATGCAGGATATATTAAATCGGGTGTGCTTTCGCGTTATGCGAGGTGGTTCTAAAGAAACGATGAGGGATGATAGTAAGCAGCATTTTGACGGTGTAAAGCAAATTATTCCAAATGCAAAACGTCTCGTATTGTTTGATTATGATGAAGAAAGTACTTTTCATCCGGAACCAGAAAACCCAGTGTTATATGAATGGAAACGTAAAAATATTGAAAATTATTTACTTGTTTCAGATGCTTGGATAAGAGCAGCTTTACAAAAAAATGGTATTGGTGAAAATGATATTTTTTCATCTCCTATTAGGGAATTAATTGAAAATTTCTTTACTAGTGAGAACCTTACTCTTCCACTAGGTCAATCTTGGAGAAATGTTAAGGCAAATATCTTTCAAGTTGTAAATGGTAAGAAGCTCTTGTTTGAGAATTCGGATTCTCTTTTTCAACGTCTTAAATCTTATGAGTTGCCGATACAGCCAACCTCTGTATTAGAGTTGACCCGCGAAATAGTCGCAGCTAGTATGATTGCAGATGAAATTCACGAAGATGTCCATCAGTTCTTTAATAAATTGAGTCAACTTTTAACTTAACTGAATTGTTTCGGGGAATTGTTTTAGGGGATCCTGTGCAACGAGCTAATCAAGAGTTAGTTCAAGTTAATCAGTACAGTTGGTTGTGGATGGTGCTGATCCAACTGGTCAGGTCGATGCGGCACAGTCAATTCATGTAGACTTTGCCGGAACCAAGGTTGGGTCGTGTGACCTACGCCCGAACCACCGCAAACGGCTATAGTACTAGTACTAGATAAATATCCGCAGGATCTCATCACTGGATGATTCAGCCCGCCTAGGAGACCGACAATCATGCTTTACCTCGCCCAAGTGCAAAAAAAAGGATTTCTTGGCAAAGCCGGATTGCAATTGCTGGCCTGTGAAAAATCCGATGGTTTATGGGCACGGATCACCGATCAAGAGCCACTTGTTTCGGCGGAGGCGATGGCCATGGGCGAAGGGATGCTGGTGATGGTGGATGTGGCGGAAAATCGCGACATTGTTAGCATCGAAGACGCAGCCCCCTGGGTGTTGGGTCTGGTGGATGCCTACCTGTCTACTGGCATCACGCCGGAATTTCTGAATCAGGAGCGCGATCGCGCCGAACAATGGCGGCAATCCCTGACCATCCAGAGCCAAGAACTGAGTCGGCGTGCCTTAGAAGTGGAAGCCCGTCGCGACCAAATTCAGGCGTTGGAAGAAAACCTCAAAAAAGAGAAGGAAACACTGGAGCAGCAACGCAAACAATTACACAATAGCCACGAAGATGTCGAAGGCGAAGATGAAGATGTCGCCGATGACTGATCGCTGCCGGATTGATTGGCTCTGAAGAGGGTGGTTTAGGTGGTTTAAAGGGTGATTCTTCGGGCACTCTGCGCCCCCAAAGTTAAGCTTCTAGTGGAGCGTCACGGCAAGTTTTTCAAACAGCCTCTGATACGTTCGCTTTCCAGTTTCGCTTTAGAGTTTTCTTTTATAGTTTCGTTTTACAGTCATGAAATTTGGCGTTCTTGTTTTCCCTGGTTCCAATTGCGATCGCGACGTGGCTTATGTGACCCGCGATTTGTTACGCCAACCCACCCGCATGGTCTGGCATGAAGACTCGGATTTGGATGATTTGGATGTAATTGTGGTGCCGGGGGGCTTTAGCTACGGTGACTATCTACGCTGTGGCGCGATCGCTCGGTTTTCCCCAGCCCTGCGTGCCACTGCCGCCCATGCCGAACGGGGGAAATGGGTATTGGGCATTTGCAACGGCTTTCAAATCCTCACTGAGGCAGGATTATTACCTGGTGCACTGATGCGAAATCAGGGGTTACATTTCATTTGCGATCGCGTGCCTCTGCGGGTGGAACGCACCGATCTACCCTGGACGCGGGACTACACCAACGGACAGGTGATTACCTTGCCGATTGCCCATGGGGAAGGCTGTTATTGCGCCGATGCCGACACCTTAGCCAAGTTGGAGGACAATAACCAAATTCTGTTCCGCTACTGTACCGCTGATGGGCAGATTACTTCTGAAGGTAATCCCAACGGCTCCCTCAGCAACATTGCTGGAATCTGTAACCGCCAGGGTAATGTTTTGGGCATGATGCCCCACCCCGAACGCGCCTCCGACCCACTGTTGGGCGGGATCGATGGCCTAGCCTTGTTCAAGGGGTTATTAGCGCAGGTATTGGTTTAGCGAAAGCGTAACGCGCCATATTTGGTTGTGACTCAATTTGGTTGTGACTCACGATCGTGATGGTGCGTTACGGCGTTGCCTAACACACCCTACAACTTGAGAACTACAACTTGAGAATGTTGTCGTACAGTAACCTGCGCCCAACGTAGGGAGAAAAATCAGTCGCATCTATGCCAACTGTCCCAATATCCCAATCAACATAATCACGCCCAGCACCACCCGATCGCGCCATCTGGGTGTGAGAGTGCGGAGTTGGGGGGGCAGTCCGGTGTAACCGCGTGCAATCATGGCTTGGTGGATGCGATCGCCGCGATCGTAGGTACGTAGAAACAGAATGCCGATCATGTTGCCGAGCACTTGCCGTCGCCAAGATGGATTACGGGTGAAATTGCGGGAGGTGGCCGCACGTTGCAGGCCATGGACTTCCGCTTGCAACACATCCACATAGCGTGCCATGGCCGCCACAATCGCCAATAACAAAGGCGGTGTTTTCAACCGTGCCAGTCCGTGCAACAAATCGGGCACGGTGGTGGTTAGGGTGAGCAGGTTAAACAACAGCAGACAGAGCAAGGCTTTTATGCTGACACTGCCCAGAATCGTCAATCCCTTGGTGGTAATTTGCAACCCACCCCATTGCCACAACACATCACCACCCGTGTGAAACAGCGTCCCCAGCAGCACCACGCTGATAAATGCCGACTCCACCATCAACCGTTGGCATAACGTCCGCCAATTGACTTGCGCCAATATCATCAGACCCAAGGCGGTGCAGCCATACACGCCCCATGTCCACCAACGACCATTGGGGGTGAGGGAAATCGCCACCACCAAACACAACACCACTAAAATCCGGGTTTGGGGAGCTAAGTTAGCCCAAAGTTGTCCGCCGCGACCATGATTGTTGTTAAATGACAACGCACCAATGTGAAAGACCATTACTCATCTACCGGAGAAGCGTCAGGTGGAGTCAGGGAGGGGCGCGATCGCAGCGTCATCACCTTGCCCAACCCCAAGGCCAGCCCAAAGGTAACTAAAGTACCTGCCAAACCTGCCAAGGGCGTAGCAATGTGCTGTGGCACACCCCGCACCGCATATTCATCAAACAGGTGATAAAACGGCAATTTAGTTGCGGGTGCGTCGTCAATGGCTTTTTGGTCAAATTGTAAATCTTGCGCGACCCGATCTAGGCCATCGGGATTTTGGCTAGCAAACGGGGACAAACCCACGGCAATTAACAGGGAAATCGCTAATCCAGCGGCCATAAACGCCCGATTACGAGCGGATGAAACAGGCTGATTCATAGGAAGAAGACCAGAATGATGGAAGCTAAGTTGCGATTAGCGCACAGAGGTTAGCGCACAGATAAGGGTGGTAATTGGGGCGATCGCAGTTTGTGGGGTGGATCAAATAACAAATCGGGGCGGGTGCGCCACAAAAAACTCACCGTGACGACGGAAATCAAAGCTTCCCCAATGCCGATGACAACGTGCCAGCCAATCATCGCTACTACAGCTACCGCCAACGGCACCGTCCCCGACCACGCCAATTGCAGAGCCGCCATGGTTGCCGCCATCACCACACTCATCCAAGCGGCGATCGCCGTTCCCATTGCCATGCCCCGCCAGCGATTCCGCCCAATAGTGAAACGCACCAACCAGTACACGTAATAACCGCCAAAGGTGCCAATCAAGCCCATGTTGAAAATATTGGCACCCAACACTGTCAGGCCACCATCTTGGAACAGCACACTTTGGACAATAAAAACGACGGTCATGACTAATGAACCAGCCCAAGGTCCCAGTAACACCCCAGCCAACGTTCCCCCCAGCAAATGCCCGGACGTGCCACCGGGAATGGGGAAATTAATCATCTGTGCTGCAAAGATAAACGCCGCACACACTCCCATTAAGGGAACAGTGCGGTCTTGGTACATGGTCTGGGCTTGTTTAAGGGCGATCGCTACCAACCCAATCGCCACCAGCCAGGTTAAACCAATTACAGGCAAATTCAAAAAACCATCGGGAATGTGCATGGCCAACCATGCCCCCATCCCCTGTTGTATTCCCTGGGTTATTTGCACCAGTTGCATGATCACCTCATTTAGGATTGCATTGATCGCTCGTAACCACCGGGATTTTTTCTATTACACAAAACCCCAAAGGTCAGTAAACGCGACTTGATCCCCAAATTCAATCCTCCATAGGGGCATTTCCCAGCAACTTTAAGCAGGATTTAAGAATTGCTCACTTGGTAATCATCTTTGGTGATAGGGATGGGTGAATCCTAGACCGCTTAACGGTTGCCCCAGTTGGTGGGTATCGTTCATGCCCCATCAGGCGAGGAACAGAGAGATGTCATCGGATGTGAGGTCATGCCTCCAGATGTGACGCAAAGCCAGCCCCCTCTGGTTGAGTTCCGCAAGGTGTAGGGGCAGGTTTTGTCGTGAAATTAACCATCATCGCGAGAGTTTCTCTGCTAAACCTGCCCCTACCTTGTTGGCAACCAGTTCATTTAAAAATGAAAAACCCGACCTCAAGGCCGGGGAATAGGCATGAAGCTCTCTTATCATGGCGTTGTTAATACGGTGTCACACTTACCTAATTAAGAACAGTTAAATCCGTAACGAAATCAGTGCCAAAATCCCACTGCCGCCGCCACCATAACGAATCATCACCCAATCGCTGGAGGCATATTAAGAAAACTTAATACAGTGGATTTCTGAGCAATCCGGTACGTAACCGTCCACTAATGCTGCATTATCCCCACAGCCGCCGACGGGGGGCACCATTCAACCGCTCATGGGTATCTTTTAATAACGCCGGGATATTTAACTGTTCTGGACAGCGGGGCAGGCAGTCACCGCACTCTGTACAATGCACCGCCTTGCGTCCGGGAAACCAATGCCCTGCCTGTTCAAACATACGATAGCGATATTGCCCAAATTGAGTCATGTCAAATGCCACCGCTAGATTGCGTAACCGCAACACTTCGGGAATTTGGATCGATTCTGGACAGGGCAAGCAGGCGTGACATTGGCTGCATTGGTCAGTGGCCAAAACAGTCCGCTGATGATCGACTAACTTGGTTAATGTTGCTGCTTCTTTGGGAGATAGGGGATCGACGCGATCGCCCACCCGCAGCGGTAAGTCCAACTCCTTGGGGGTAGCAGGTCCCACACTCAACGTCGTCACCCGTTGATCCGCCAACAAAAACCGATAGGTTAGCTCCAAGGGAGAAAATGGCTTACATAATCGGGTTAATGTACGCGGTGGTGTGTACAATTGCCCCCCTTTATCTGCTGGGGAAATGATAAACACCCCCATATCATGGGCATGGGCGAGTTCAACTGCCGGGGCATTGCGCTGCCGAAAAAAGTAGTAATGTAAATTGACAAACTCAAACTGCTGAGTGGCGATCGCCCCTAAAATCACCTCCAATGGCCCGTGGGTGGAAAATCCCACATGGCGAATTTTGCCAGCCGCCACCGCCTGTCGCACCGCTGCCATACACCCATCTGGTTGTTGCACCCACTCCAAATGGGTAGGGGTATTAATGCCATGCACCGCAAAACAATCCAGATAATCCAACCCTAACCGTTCTAAGGACTGGTCAATCTGCTGTGCCATGGATGGAGCATCGGCAGTTGGCGGACCTTTGCTGGTAATGTAAATTTGTTGGCGCGGCACACCCAAGGTTCGTAATGCCTGCCCCAAATACAGTTCACTGGCTCCGTAGCCTTTGGCCGTTTCGATGTGGTTAATCCCCGCCGCGATCGCCCGTTCCACCGTCCGACAGGCTACATCTTCACTGGACAAATACCGCATTGTTCCCAGTGAAAACACGGACAGGGACAAATTAGTCTTACCAAACCGACGATACTGCATTAAAAATGGTTCAAGATCGGGTTTTCTGCCTGAGTGATGCTGACCCTTCGTTGTTATTAGTTATGACCCTTGTTATAGTTATGACCCTTCATTGTTATTACCGGGCTTGCTATAGCGGATAAAATCTTCGGGGCGCAGGTTAGAAATAAATTCTCGGAAAGCCTTTTGCTCAGCTTCGTCGGCATCCTGATTGACTGGGATGGAGGCATCGGCCACTACTTCTTCCATCACCCAAATGGGGGTGTTGGTGCGGAGGGCGATGGCGATCGCGTCACTGGGACGGGCATCCAAATCTTTCTTCACTTCCCCTTGGCGGAACGACAGAATGGCGTAAAACGTATTTTCTTGCAGGGAGTGGATAATCACGCGCTCTAACTTTACATCCCACTCTTCCATGAAGTTAACGAACAGGTCATGGGTCAGAGGGCGAGGTGGAGGTTGGTTTTCCAGCGCACCAATGATTGCCCTCGCCTGATCCTGCCCGATAAAAATTGGTAACTCCCGGCGACCGGTGGGGTCTCTTAGGAGGACGATGGGATTGCGAGTTACAGCATCCAGGGCGATTCCGGCAACTCTCATTTCAATCATTGGCCTAGCCTCTACGATCCTCGCGAGAAGGGGAACGAAACCCGTCAAAGAATGGGTG
>CAZJZR010000126.1:0-8512 GCA_964550475.1 uncultured bacterium | reverse complement strand
AGGGGGAAGGGGGAAGAAGTGGAAAGGGTGAAGGGTAAATGTTTTCTGATCACTGATCACTCATCACTTACCACTCATCACCATCCACCATCCACCATCCACCATCCCCTCAATGCCCACCTCCGACTACCCCAGAGATCTACGCGGCTACGGTCAACATCCGCCCCATCCCCAGTGGCCCAACCAAGCCCGTGTGGCGGTGCAGTTTGTGATTAATTACGAGGAAGGGGGCGAAACCTGCATCCTGCATGGGGATCAGAGTTCGGAAGTATTTCTGTCGGAAATTGTCGGGGCGGTGCCGTTGCACGGGATTCGCCACATGAATATGGAGTCCTGCTACGACTACGGCAGTCGGGCGGGCTTTTGGCGACTGCACCGGATGTTTACCCAGCGCGGCATTCCGGTGACGGTGTATGGGGTGGCCATGGCTTTGACGCGCAATCCCGAAGCCGTTGCCGCCATGCTGGAGGCCGATTGGGAAATTGCCAGCCACGGCTACCGCTGGATTGACTACAAATATTTCAGTGAGACGGAAGAACGAGAGCATCTGCAACGGGCGATCGCCCTGCACACCCAAGCCACCGGCAGCCGTCCCCTCGGTTGGTACACCGGGCGCACCAGTCCCCACACGCGCAAGCTGGTGGTGGAAGCGGGGGGCTTTTTGTACGATGCCGACAGCTACGCCGACGACCTACCCTACTGGGATTTGAGCTACGGCACGCCCCATCTAATCATCCCCTACACCTTGGACAATAACGACATGCGCTTCGCCACCCCCCAAGGGTTTAACTCCGGGGATCAATTTTTTGCCTATCTAAAAGATGCCTTTGATGTGTTGTATGCCGAGGGCGACACTGCACCCAAAATGATGAGTGTGGGATTACATTGCCGTCTGGTGGGTCGTCCCGGTCGGGCAGCATCCCTGGCGCGATTCCTGGACTACGTGCAACAACATCCCAACGTTTGGCTGTGTCGCCGCATCGACATCGCCCACCACTGGCACACTTACCACAAACCAGGATAGGATTTATCCGCTGGAGCACGGTGCAGGGATACCGAATTGCCAATCTGTTTCAACTAATCCGTCTTGCTCATTCGTCGCAGTGGGATGGTGGTGGCTGTGCGACCATCCTAACCACTGGACTTGCACAAGCGGTGACCAAGGGGCACAAGCTAACCATAGGCTGAGGATTTCTCCCCTTATACTGAACTGAAATTAAACAGAGTTGAACTGTCTGCTGGGAAAAGTCGATTTTGCCTGGGCGAATCGCCGCTCAGATCGATCTTGCAAGATATCTTTGCCAACAGCGGTTCAAGCATGGTTGTGACGATTTATGGTGGGGAGTCATTAGGTTCATGCAAATTGACCACATTCATTTCTTTGTGGTGGATGCAGAGGCATCGCGGCATTGGTTTACGCAAACATTAGGGTTTCAGGCGATCGCCCATGGGAAAAATGCCCATACCCAAACTGTCGTGATGGAACAGGGCGGCATTCGGTTTGTCCTGTCATCACCGCTGACGGCAGCCAGTCCGGTGGCACAATTTTTGCAAAGCCATCCCCCTGGTGTGGCGGATTTAGCATTTCAGGTGCAGGATGCCGCCACCTTAACCGGGGTGATGGCACGTTTGGCAGCTAGTGCGGATGCGGCGGATCGGTCTGCGATCGCCCCCGCCATCCAAACGGAATCCTTTACCAATGGGTGTTTACAATGGACTCAAATTAAGGGGTGGGGTGGGGTATTGCGCCATACTCTGCTGCACCGCACCGGAGTCACCCCCCTCTTACCCACGACAGCTAACCTACCCACGGTGATCCCCTGTGCCGCGCCCGTTGCCGTTGCACCGTCCCTATTAGTTGGCATTGACCATGTGGTGATGAATGTTCCCGATGGAGAACTGCAACCGACCATCCAGTGGTATGCCCACACCCTCGGCTTTCAACCCCGGCAAACGTTTAATATCCAAACCGATCATTCCGGCCTTCGCAGTCAGGTGTTGGTGCATCCAGACAGTGCCGTGCAATTGCCGATTAACGAACCCGCCTCTCCCAGTTCACAAATTCAGGAATTCCTCGATCTGAATCATGGGGCAGGGATCCAACACATTGCTTTGCGTGCCCAGAATGCCGTGCAAGCGATCGCCCACTTCCGCCAACGGGGACTCACCTTTTTGGACGTGCCCATGACCTATTACCACCAACAACGGGCGCGGGGGCTACCGCTGACTGACGAACAATGGGAGGCGATCGCCACTAACCAAATTCTGGTGGATTGGCAAGACCGCAGCATTCCTGCCCTACTGCTACAAGCCTTTACCCATCCGATTTTTGAACAACCCACCTTCTTTTTTGAGCTAATCGAACGGCAAGTCTACCGCGATAACCAGCAACATCGAGAGGTGCAAGGGTTTGGCGAAGGCAACTTTCGGGCTTTGTTTGAAGCGATGGAACAGGAACAAATTAAACGCGGCACATTGCAGGTCGTGGGGACAGGAACTAAAAACAAGTAAGCCATTCACCCGGTATGGTAATTTACGACATTTGTGATGGGGTGAAACGATATCCCGGTCAGGCCACACCTGTGAACGATCGCATCACGTTGCAGATTGGCGCAGGTGAAATCTGCGGGATTTTGGACGATCACGGTGCGGGCAAGAGTACGCTGGTGCGGCAAATGGTGAATTTGCTGGCTAGCAGTAGTGGCTCGATTCGGTTTTTAGGGCAAGAGGTGAGCACCATTCCAACGGGTGGGAATTTTGCAAGCTGGAAAATTGGTGGCGATCGGTCGTCCCAGCGATCTGAAACGGGATTTAGTCACTGTACATCCGCGTAGGCGAAGCCTGCCCAAAGGGCTGATTCTATTCGCCCGGATGTCCCCCCCAACTGTTGGATACGCCCAGGCATCTGCTTTCAACGACAAACCCGGATTTGGGGCACAACTATATACCACTCTTCTTTCACTTCGCCTGTTACCTCATCAATATCTAAGTGTTGATAGATATGCCGTACAGTAACCTCGCCAGGTTGCCATTCAAATTGACCGGGGCGCAGTCCTTGGTTACTCAGGACTTGATTGGCACGTCTTGATAAGGCTCCGATTTCTTCATCCTGTTCAGTCCAGATTGTCCAGCCATTTCCGTATCGATTACATTTCAGTTGTAAGTTGCTGCCTTCTCTTAATTGTCGAATAATGTCTTGATTTGATTTTGTAGCTGAATATTCTAAATTGATATCGCCTTTTTTCTTACCCCCTTTTCTTTCGCCAAATGGGTTAAGGTCAGCGTAGTAAATGAAGTTGGGTAAATTAATCTGCTCTACTGATTTCTGTTTTACTTCAAGCTGCATCTCTTTTATGAATTGGTTATTGCGAGTTGAAGTTAGAACTAGCTCCTCTTTAGCTCTGGTCATGGCAACGTAAAGTAATCTGCGGCTTGCTTGTATGTGGTCTGAATTAGCAGAGAACTTATCTGTTAGTAGAATTACTTTACGAAATTCAAGTCCTTTGGCTCCATGACAGCTCGTTACTAAAACTGCCGCCTCGTCAATGGAAAGGTCAGGACTTTCGTTAAATTCGTAGATAGCGGTAATAATTTCATTGGTGCTGATTGCATCAGCTAAATCTGAGCCATAACCTCGTTCCTCATCTAAATCGATCGCAATCTTGAGCAGGGTTTTGACTGTAGGCTCGTTTAATCCATGATGTGCTTTTTCAAAAAAACTTTCAAAGCGTTCTTTGACAGATTGTTCGGGCGGGATAATTAAGCTGGGATCACGCTTGAGAGCGTTTAAGAGCCGCTGGGTAACCTGATTGCGAACTAGCTTAATTTCACCTCCTTTTACAGCATGAGTGGGAATGTTGGCTAGCCGATCGAGCAAGGCTCTAATTTCTTTGAGTTCATCCCATTTCCATGCCAGGATGGCAATCTCACAGGGGCGCGTTCCGGCTGCAATCCATTGTTTGACCTGTGTGGTGATCCAGATGGCTTGTTCTTGTGGAGTTGCAAATTGAAGTGCTTGGACTGGCACTCCTGATTGACCAATCCGGGCTGCATCAATTTGAACTTGTTCCTGGAGGTCGCGTTTACAGCGATCGCGATTGTGTTGAATCAGGTAGTTTGAGGCTTGGATGATCGATTCAGTAGAACGATAGTTTTCGGTTAACAGAAATCGTTTGGCCTTGTACTCTGCTTGAAATTGCAAAATGTATTTAGGGTTGGTTCCTCTGAATTCATAAATATTTTGGTCATCGTCACCAATTACACAAAGATTGATTTGCACCGATCGCGCTTGATCTTCAGAATCCCCAAATCCGGCAATCAATTGGATCAGGCGGTATTCCTGCTCTGCAACATCCTGGTATTCATCTACAAAGATGTATTCTGTGTTGCCTAACAGCCTGACTCGACGCATTTGGCTATCTTCATCAGCCAGGATACCTTCGTTCCCTTGCTCCAAAAGGTTACAGGCTGCTTCAAGCAGTTTTTGGAATTTGGGTGCCGAATTTTGCCGTTTCTGGGATTGGGTGTCTGATTCCTCAATGGTGCGACCGAGCAACGACAGAGCCAAGCCATGAAAGGTATAGACTCTCAGCCGCGATGCTGACGTTCCCACCAACTCTTTAAGCCGGATGCGGAGTTCTCGAACGGCATTGCGGTTGTAAGCCAATACCAGAATGCGATCGGGGTTGACTCGTTTGACTTTAATCAGGTAGGCAATGCGATGAACAATGGTGCGGGTTTTACCAGAACCTGGCCCCGCAATGACCGCGATCGCCGGATCGTCAGCTTCAACAATAGCGGTTTGGACTGGATTGAGCGATCCCATAATCCGGTTATAGTCGTCCTGGGTAACGGGACGCTGACAGGCTGCTGTATGCAGGTCTGGATATTTGTTAGCGAATTCCTCAAAAGGAAGCTGAAAGTAGTCTTCGACAAGCTGCTGGCGGGCAGCCTGGTCTTCTCCCAAGCGTCCATATTCCACCATTAGGTGAGTGCGACGAGCTTGTTCAGAATAGTGGTTTTGTACCTCTGGATACTTGCGATTGATGGTGCTGATATTTGCCCCTTTATGAACGCGGACTTTTAATGCTTGGCTGAACAGGAGTAGCCCCTCGGTTAAGCGCAAAATTTTCCGTTGATGTAACCAGAGCAGGGCTGTGTTTAACTGTTTTGCGTCGAATTCTGTAGGATTTCGCGGAGCGCAGATAGTTTCCAGGAGGGTGTCAAATTCACATTCAACGATGAGGCGGGCACCGGAGGTTTTCTCTAGCTTCTGGTCAATTTCGGTGTAGATGGCGTTGATTAGCTGACGGCAGAACTCTTGGTGGTTCTCTAGTCTTTCGATAACTTTTGATAACGGTCCTGTGTCCGCTTCAATGGGTTGAATTTGAATAATTCCGGAATTGATAGTTTTGAGTTTGAGCCAATGGAGTGCTCTCCAACTCTCAACGATGTCTAACAAAATGGCTGCGCTCAGTTTTTGCTGCCCACCGGGGTCGAGGCGAGTTGCTAGTCCTCGTAAGTTGACTTGTAGAATTTGGCGATCGCGCACTAACTCTCCTAACTCTTCGAGCAAGGTTTGCTCTAGCTGACAACGACGTTCATACGCGGTTCGAGCATCCCCTGAAACGGCTTTAGTGATGACTAACGTGAGGGGAATTTGGGAGGAACAAACTCCCGCCCGTCGAAGTTCACGAATCCGTTCAGATAGTTCTGTGACGGGGATTCCAGATTCATCACTTAACCGTTCTAGGGATACTCGCTCACCCTCGGTCTGGTGATGTGTTTTGATCAGATGCATTCCATAAATTAACTTCTCAAACTGTTGCAGTTGCTCTTTGGATAGATTGCGCCCTCGAACATAGGCTAGAAACGTTTGCCAGGATGTTGTTGGGTTGGACTGGCACAGATGATATTGAATTGTTGTGGACAGGTTTTCTGCCCGTTCCATTAGTCCAAAGTTTTCTAGATGGTAAAGGGCAACCTGAATTTTGGTGGTTCGTTGATCGGGTTCAGTCGCAAAAGCTTCGTCTAAGTCACTACTCTGATAAATCTCCTCAGCCGTTACCCAGAACCAGTCTTCAGTCACCTGTTCTGATCGCCGGTGCAATAAGTCGCGGATGCTGCGGACGGCTGTAAAGATATTGCGTAGATCGGTGACGGTTAGTTGATTGAGGCTTTTCAGGAAGAAGATGGTTTCTGCATCTTTGCCATCGAAGAGTAGGATACAGGTTGCGGGTTCACCATCGCGTCCTGCCCGTCCTGCCTCCTGAATATAGGCTTCCAGGCTACTACTGAGGGTATGGTGGATGACGGCTCTGACATCTTTCCGATTGATCCCCATGCCAAAAGCACAGGTAGCCGTAATGATGTTTAAACTGCCTTGCTTGAATTCTTGCAGAATCAGGGCTTTTTGCTCTTTGGCAATTTTCCCGTGATAGTGCTTCGCCTCCAGTCCCTCTTGCTCTAACAAGGCTGCTAACCGTTCAGCGTCTTTGCGCGTGGTCGTGTAGACCAAAGCGCATCCTCCTTGGTCTAGGGCAGTTCGGACGGCTTCAAACATGGGTTTGTTTTTATCGTTGGAGGCTGGAATCACCTGATAATCCAGGTTATTCCGACTCATGGTGCTGGCTGGGATGAGTTGGAGGTTGAAGCCATGCTCTGTAAATAATTCGCAAATGTCTTGTTGAACTTTAAGGGTTGCGGTTGCTGTCAGGAGCGCGAGCCGAGGCCGCGATCGCCCCTGCTCTGTGTAAAGCTCTTTGATGAATTTGGGGATGTAACGGTAATCGGGGCGGAAGTCGTGTCCCCATTGGGTAATACAGTGCGCTTCATCAATCACCCAAAGCACAGGCGGGCGGTCTCTCAGGAGAGTACGAATGCTGAGGGAGCGAAGCTGTTCGGGGCTGATGTAGAGTAAGCCTTTTTGTCCGTTGCGTAATTCTTCGAGCCGTTGGGAACGCTCTGGGGCAGGTAAGTTGCTATTGATGAAGGTAGAAAAGCTCAACCCTGTAGCTTCCAAATCAGCGACTTGATCTTCCATCAAGGCTTGCAGGGGTGAAATACAGACGGTTAGCCCCCATTGCTGTCGGTAATACATCAGGGCAGGCAGTTGATAGCAAAGGGATTTGCCGCCGCCTGTAGGCATGAGAATCAGGGGATTTTTTCCTGAGATAATGGCTTGAACGGCTTCTTCTTGTGGGGGGCGGAAGCAATCAATGCCAAATTCTTTGAGGTAGGGCTGATAGGTAAACCCGTCTGGGGTGATGGGTAACAGGGCATCCAATACGGTTTGAAAGTCGGGCAGATGGTTGAGCCAGACTGAAGGAGCTTGTTGGCTGTTGGTTTGGCGGCGGTGATAATTCCAACTTAAAAGTGCGGCTAAAATTAAGCGTTGATCAAAACTAAACGTATGCGGTTCTAGCCACACTTCTGTGAGGTAGGCATAATTCATGCTCCAGATGGCATCTGGAGGCAGATCTGTCCAACTGAGTGAGTCACCAATGTTCCCTTGCAGGTCTTGAAAGAATAGCTGATAGGCGCGATCGCCGGGTTCGTTGCCGCAGGTCAGTAGCCAAACATAAGCCTCTCGCAGGGATTCGGGTTGCTGTAGGAGGGTTTGAACAATGCGTTCTAGTAAGAAACGGGTGGCTCTGGCATCTTCAAGGGGATCGTTGCTGGCGTAATCGCTTAATTTGTAGTCTTTTTGCAGCTTGTGGGACGGTTCGAGGGGAAAGGCCAGAACGGATAGCTCTAAGGTATCGAGCAGGAGCAGATCGCTGAGTTCAGCCCATTGACGAATCAGATAACGGCGATCGAAACGGCGAATGTTATGCCCACAGAGCAGCCCACCCGTTTGTTGCAGGTAAATGAGCTGCTGTTGAACTGCGATCGCTCGATTGGGTTGAACTTTGAGGGCATGGGTTGGGGATAGGAGTCCAAAGCAATGAATTTGCTCCTCAGCATTCACTTCTAGGTCTAAATAACTGTAGGCATCTAGAGTGCCATTCAGGTTAGAGTCCATAGCTTAGCGGGGCTTGTAAATTAGTTTGTGTCAAGGGGAGAAAATAAGTTCGATTGAACTACTAAACCCGTAACACACTTACTATGACATTTTCAACTGAAATCCTCGATGAACTGCTCAAAGACTACCGCAGCCCCGAAGACCTGCTCGGTCAAGGTGGCATTCTCAAACAACTGACCGCTGCTCTAGTCGAGCGGTGCCTCAATGCCGAGATGAAGACCCACCTGGAAACCCAGCAGGCCGAGTCTGAGATCACAGGCAAGCCATCCGGCAATCGCCGCAATGGCTATAGCAAGAAGACGATCAAAGGCGAATTTGGCCAGGCTCAGATCAACATTCCCCGCGATCGCAAGGGTGAGTTTGAGCCGCAGATTATTCAGCAGGGACAGACCCGATTTGACGGGTTTGATGACAAAATTCTCTCCCTGTATGCCCTACCGTGTATACACAAATCTGTTTGTGCATAGAGTCCCATTCCTGACCCCCTCT
>CAZJZR010000125.1:0-8616 GCA_964550475.1 uncultured bacterium | reverse complement strand
GAATTCTTAAATCTGCTTGACAACCAGACTTTTTGCTTAACTTGACACTAATGGGTAATGCCGTGTCCCTACGCCTATCACGGGGATATTATTTCCCCGCAACTCCCCAAAATCTAAATCTATACATAACCAAGATCTAAGCCAATCCACCCTCTGAGTCTAGTACAACAGTTGAGGTTCTGTGGAGGTTTTGTGCCGATTGAGGCATCGCCTATAGCCGCTTGTACTGGTGTGGGCGATGTCCACTCTACCTAGACATACATCTTTCAGGGCAAACTGCCGTTCGCCCCTACGTTGGGCAACACAAATTTAATTAGAACCAGGGATCTTATTTTCACGCTTATCCCTAGGGAGGAGCGCAAAAATAAAGTACCCATAGCTTAAACATGATGCGTTACGGCTGAAGCCTAACGCATCCTACGCTGGGTATTTTATTTATTTGCAGATTCCCTATACTTTATCGCGAATCTAAAGTTCATCTTAATATATGAACACTTGTTCAGATATTAATGCTATCTTGGCAGTATGTTGAATTCAGCGGAGGCTGGCTACCATGACGACTGTGACTCAAATGCAATGTGCTTGTAAGGATTGTTTGTGCGTTGTGTCCATTGAAAGTGCTGTGGTCAAAGATGGCAAACATTATTGCAGCGATGCCTGTGCCAGTGGCCACCCGGATGGAGCCGGGTGTGGTCACAAGGGCTGTGATTGTCACTAATCCCCTCATGCCGCTTCAGTCCCGGTTGCAACCAAGTCGCGAACTAAGTCGCAACCGGGACTGGCTACCGTGACGCATTGACGACATTTCATCCAACTTTCCTGACATGGGCGATCGCCTGCAACAGTCCCCAACCGAGTAGAGTGGAATCTAAGGTACTGACAGCAGAACGTGGATCGTGAGCTGAGAGCATAGCCGCTTGCGGTGGTGTGGGTATACTCCACACAACTCAACCCCTTTCCCAGTCAGGGTTCCCCGCTAATTCGCTGTACCTCACAAATATGAGAAGTGCTATATTGATTCGGGGTAATTGGGAAATTCGATGAGTTTGTCCACATTAATCTTAGTTGCGCTGGCGGTTGGCATTGGGTTTGGGGCTGTATTAAACGGAGTTTTTCCCGATAGCGTCCTGTCGTTGGACACCTATCTGTTACATCCGCTGGGACAAGCCTTTCTGCGCCTAGTCCAGTTTGTTGTGGTGCCGATTGTCTTTTCCTCCCTGATTCTGGGCGTAACCCAAATCCAAAATGCGTCACAGGTGGGGCGGTATGTGATCAAATTACTCTCCATCTATGTGGTCACCAGTGCCATTTCCCTCGCCATTGGCATGACCACCGCCTTACTCTTACAGCCCGGTACGGGGATGGATGCCTTTGCCCTTCCCGCCAGTCACAGCACCACCCAAGCTCCCTCCCTCCTGGATTGGCTGATCAGCCTCATCCCCACCAATCCGGTCGAAGCTCTGAGTACGGCGAATTTGCTGCAAGTCATTTTTTCCGCTGCCCTGTTTGGCATTGGCATCCAACTCTGTCGAGAGCAGGCCAAGCCATTTATAGAGTTTCTCAACAGCGTTTACCAAATCAGCGAAAAGATTCTCTCGGTGATTTTGTATATTGCCCCGGTGGGTGTGTTTGCCTTGACCAGTTCGGTGATTGCGACCCAAGGGTTAGGTTTAATTAGCCGATTATTGCTGTACGTGCTGGGGTTGCTGTTAGCCAGTAGCATTATGGTCGGATTCTATGCTGTTGTGTTGGTGATTTTGGGAGCCAAACCAGGCAAGTTTTTCAGCGGTTTAGCAGAATCCTTATCCTTGGCCTTTGGTACGGCCAGTTCCAATGCCGTGCTGCCTGTGGTGTTGAATAATATTCAAGACAACTATGGGTTGCGATCGGACATTGCCAGTTTCGCGATTCCTTTAGGCACGGCCATCAAACGCGATGGTTCGGCGATTCTGCAAGGGTTCAATGCCCTCTTTATTGCCCAGATTTATCACATTCCCCTAACCAACTCGTTGCTAACCGCGATCGCCCTCAGCAGCTTTTTGGTGTCCTTCAGTACCCCCGGTGTACCCGGTTCCGCCCTGATTACCATGGCCACCGTCCTGTCGGCGGCGGGTTTGCCGTTGGAAGGGATTGCGATTGTGGCCGGAATTGATCGGCTGACGGATGGGTTTAAGACGGTGCTGAATGTGGTGGGGAATGGGACAACGGCGATCGCCCTCAGTTATTGGGAGGCTGAGCAGCCAGAGACGTTACCCCCCCCTGCAACCAATCCCGCGCTGTCTTCTGGAGATGGCAATTAGGGAGATGGCCAAGAGGGACTTCCAACCTGGCCATATCCCGTCCCAGGGGCACGGCTCTGGCATCGGTTTAATCTGTAAAATGGCGTGAATTATCCATTGCCCGCCATTGCACCCAGAGACTAGCCGTTGCGCTATCTCGTGCTATAGTGCGTAGCGGTCTTGCCGATCGCTGGGGTTGACGGCAGGGTTATCACCCTCTGACCTACAGGAACGTTAGCTGATCTTCTGTTGGCGGATTCACGTTGCTTTATGCAGGTTCGATCGCACACTTCCACTCGACCCAGTTCAGCCAAACCGAGCATCCTTCAGCGTTGGGGGTGGTTGGGGGTAATTGGTGCGAGTGTAGTCAGTCTAGTGGGGTTTGCCATCGCGTGGCTGTGGATGCTGGGGTTCGGGCTGGATTTAGCCGCGATCGCCCAAACTCCGCGTCGCGTGCCCGCCCCTCCACCTGTGGAAACCCTGCAACAACAGCGACAACAAATCGATCAATACCGCTCTGGTCTGTCCCAAGCCCGCGATCGCATCAAACAGTTGGAAGCGGCGGCAAAAGGTAACCTCACCACCCTGCGCCACAACATTGAAATTACCGATAGCCAACTGCGCGATAACGAATATCGCCTCAAGCAGGCACAGCAACTGCTAGCCGATTTACAAAAAGATTTGACCATTGCCCAAACGGCTTATCAGCAACAGCAAGCCGCTACGGTAGGTCGGTTGCAATTCCTCCAACGGCAACAAACCAGCCAAGGTTGGGCAGTGCTGTTGCAAAGCCAAAATCTCAATGAGTTTTTAGATCGACGCTATTACTTAAAGTTGTTGCTAAAAGCCGATCAACTGAACTTAAAGGAGTTGGGTCAAGCCGCCGCAGACATTCAGCGGCAAACCTACCAAGTGGAGCAACAGAAGAACGCGATCGCCCTGTTGAACCAAGAACTGCTGACCCAAAAAGCCCAATATACCAACCAAGCCCAAGCCCAATTGGCAATGGTAGAACGCCTCCGCAGCAATCGCGAAGCTCTAGAAGCGGCAGAAGAACAACTGCTGCGCGACTCTGAAAGTCTGCGGCAACTGATTCAACAACGGGTTGGTTCCGGTCGGTTTGGCACAGCGGCCTATCCCCCGATTCTTTGGGGTAGTGGCCCGATGGGTTTGCCGTCGAATGGGGAAATCTCCAGTCGGTTTGGTTGGCGCACCCACCCGATTTTGGGTACCCGTCGCTTCCACGCTGGGTTGGATTTTGCCGCTGACTATGGCAGTCCCATCCGCGCCGCAGAACGTGGGGTGGTGATTTTTTCCGGTTGGTATGGGGGCTATGGCAATGCGGTGATTATTGACCACGGTAATGGCATCACCACCCTGTATGGTCACGCCAGCGAGTTGTATGTCAACGAAGGGCAGACGGTACAACGGGGAGAGGCGATCGCGGCGGTTGGTTCTACGGGGTTATCCACGGGACCGCACTTGCATTTTGAAGTCCGTAAATCCGGTGAACCCGTTGACCCGATCGCGTATCTATAGCACGCCCAACTAAGTTACCAACAACACGAGTGGGCTGTCATTTTTTGGTTTTGAGGATAAATTCCTACGGAATTTACTGATTCTAATTAAATTTGTGTTGCCCAATGTAGGGGCGAACACAAAATCATTGAGATCAGGGAATTTACCCTAAAACCTAGCTGTAACGCTCCAGCCGTTGTTCAACTTGAGTCGTTGTTCAATTTGTCGAATCAGGGTGATGATCCCGGACGGATGGATCAAGTACAATTGATCCGCCTGCGCGGCAATTGACCCAGCATCATTAACCCGACAGCCCATCCCCGTTGTTTACCTATGCCCCGTTTTCTGCACCTTGCTGATATTCACCTTGGGTTCGATCGCTACGAAAGCCCAGAACGCACCAAGGACTTTTTCCTCGCGTTCCATGATGCCTTGGAGAAATACGCCGTTCAGCCAGCGGTAGACTTTGTAGTGCTGGCGGGGGACTTGTTTGAACATCGCGCCATTCAACCTGCGGTGCTCAACCAAGCCCAAATCTGTTTGGGGATGTTGCGAGATGCCGGAATTCCCGTCTTGGCGATCGAGGGCAATCATGATAATCGTCCTTATGGCACCAAAACTAGTTGGTTGCGCTATTTGGCGGATTGGGGCTTGTTGATTTTGTTGGAACCGGGTGATCCCAGTCAGGACGAAGCGGTGTATCAACCCTGGGATGGCAGTCACGGTGGCTATATTGACTTAGAGTGTGGCGTGCGGGTGCTCGGTTCCTATTGGTATGGGGCTTCGGCACCGCAGGCGATCGCCCACCTGTCTGCCGCGATCGCGGAACTGCCCCCCGGTCCCGCCCATTCGATTATGTTGTTTCACCACGGGTTAGAAGGGCAGATTGGTCGGTATGCCGGAGCCTTGCGCTATAGCGAACTGTTACCGCTGAAACAGGCCGGGATCGATTATTTGGCCTTGGGACACATCCACAAACACTACACAGTCGATAACTGGATTTTTAACCCCGGTTCTCTGGAAGCCAACAACGTAGAAGAAGCAGATTATCAGCGCGGCGTGTATTTGGTCAGCCTAACTCCCGACGGGATCGATGCTCAACTCAAGCAAGATTATTACCAACGCTCAATTGTCCGATTGCGCTGCACCGCCAAAGGGCAGGAAAGTGTGGAGGAGATTGAACAAGCGGCGATCGCCACCGTGGAAGCGGCCATTCGTTCACAGCAAATCAACCCCGATCTCCAACCCATTGTGGAATTGCGGTTAGATGGCCAGGTGGGCTTTGATCGGGCACAGTTAGATATCCGCCAGTTACAACAGCGGCTCAAACAACTGAGTAACGCCTTGGTATTGTTACTCAAATATGAAGCCAGTTCAGTTGAATATGTCTCCCCCCTATCTGACCATGCCAATCGGTTAGAAATTGAACAGGAAGTTTTTGCTGATTTAGTCGCCGCCAACGCTACCTATCGCCATCGCGTTCAGGCTCTTAGTCAAGGATTAATTGGCCTAAAAGATTTACAAATGGAAGGGCGATCGGACGAAGAATTGTATCAATTTGTAGAGAATTTATTGGCATCTGCAAAACCTGAACTTAAGTAACCATTCACTCCTGCCCAAGGGAGAAGTGGGCGTAGCCTGCGACCTGCTTTACTGGAGGGACTGTGAATGGTTATGCAGTCAAAGTCATTCAAGCTAAATTAGCCAAGGATTAACGCCCTACGGGGGTTGATGGTTTCCCAGAGAATTAGGTTAGGATCACAAGATTAGGTAAATAATCCACTTGTGTTCAGGCGGGTTTACCCGTTAAAACTGATAGCCAATTGCCAAGTTTTACATAGGCATTCGGGAGCCGCAACATTTACCTGTTGCCTTGACCGAATTTGCTGAATTCACAGGGGTTGGGCGACTCAACCCATATCATTAGATGATTTATCGGATCCGGTTGGGACGTATTTTTTGCGTCCTCAAATCCGGCATCTGAATTTTGGCAACTTCTATAGCGTTTCTCATCTTTATGAGGGGCGGTTGATCAACTGAACCTTCCACTAGTTAAAGGATTGAGTGGTGTGGGCGATGTCCACATCACCGCAAGCGGCTATATTCTGCTTTCCTCCACGTTCACATCTCCTCACAAACCCATGAGTGTAAAAAAAGAATTCCGCAATTTTGAAGAATTACTGGCTGGGTCTGATTTACCAATTTTGGTAGACTTCTACGCCCCTTGGTGTGGCCCTTGCCAAATGATGGCTAAGGTTTTAGAACAGGTGGGTAGTCAATTGCATGACCACCTACAAATTGTCAAAATTAATACCGACAACTATCCGGATTTGGCCGCGCAATATCATGTGTATGCCTTGCCAACTCTGGTGTTATTTAAACAAGGACAAGCCGTTGATCGGATTGAAGGGTTGGTGCGACCAGAACAATTGATGCAACGGTTGCAGACTGCCTTGTAAGACCTGATGCGAACAGTTGATTGTTCCTCTCTAAAGGGTAGGAACAATCAACCCGTTCAGCTAGATTTGCGGTCAGGATAAGTTGCGGTCAGTATTCAGGTCATCACATCTAGGACGGGGCAACCGTGATCTGGCACATCGAACAACGGATGGACTTGTCAGGGTAGGGAATTGTCAGGGGGAGAAACCCCAATCCTGTGCGATCGCGCAATTTTAGACCCCGCAATCGAGCATTGAATAGGAGTATTGCTATGGGCAAAATGATGCAAGTGAATCGCCAACACCCTGGGTACCTGACCCTGGCTAGGTGGGGGATGATTGTTCGAGATGTCATGCTTCGAACTGTGATGCTCGGTGTGCCGAGTGCTAGCTTGAGTTGGGCGATCGCAGGGGGAAGCAGTGGAGACTTGCTGCCACTCAAGGGCTTAGCGGCTACCAAACACCATCTTTCCCAACCCACAGTATCTCAACCCACAGTATCTGAAGTATCTGAATTGACCGATTTCTCCCTAGACAACTTGCCAACCACCCACATAACGGGGAATTCGGTAGAATCCCGGTTAGACAGTTGTCCCCCCCGTCGCACCAAAGCCGAACTCGATCGCTTACTGGAACTTCGCAACACTAACCCTAGCGAGGCGGCAGCCATTGATCAGCAAATTCATCATCTATTTGGCGAAACCCATGCGGTGATGGTGCTTGATATGTCGGGATTTTCCCTCCGGACACTCAAATTGGGAATTATCCCTACCTTGGCTGTCATCAAACGGTTACAAACAGAAATCGTACCGATCATTACCGCGCACCAAGGCACCGTGGTCAAACTGGAAGCCGACAATGTATTTGCCGTGTTTCCAGATGCTCAGGACGCAGTGGAAGGGGCGATCGCAATCCACCAACACTTACTAGGCACCGAACTGCGGGTCAGCATCGGCATTGGCTATGGGGAAATGCTGATGCTTGCCGAAGAAGATATGTTTGGGACAGAACTCAACCTAGCCTCGAAGTTGGGTGAGGACTTAGCCGAACCCGGAGCGACGATGATCACAGAAACCGCCTTTCAACGGTTAGGCAGTCGGAACTTAACAGGGCAATCTACCCCAGCCACCGCCTGGCAAAAATCAGAAATTGCCATCTCTGGAGTCCGGATGCTGGCCTACACCCTGAAAGCGGCGGTCAGCCAATCCAAGTAATCCCACCTTAATCCCACCTGCAAGGCGGGCACCGCGTCCCTACCGCACACCGGATAGCCATGTAGGGATTGAGTGCCCCAACCCTGATGGATCAAACAATCCAGCGTTGATCCACCTGGACAGTTACAGGACGAGCGGAAACATAAAATCCCCAATCCCACAGTAGAGGCGATCGGTAGTTTGCTCTTACAGATTGGTGTGTAAGTCCATTGGTGTCTAGGGACATGAGTTATCCGCACATCCCTCAAGCACCGTCTGAGGCAAACGTAACATCCTGTAAATTGTTCCGGATCCAGTGCCGAACTGTACGAAATCGGATCAGATATCCTTGTATTCACAGGTGTAAGCATTCAGTTCCATGGCGGCAGACCGAGTAAACCCTGCACCGTGTTTCTCCTCAGAACAACGTTCTTGAAGACAAATGAATTGAAGGTTTACGTCCGTATCGGTTTAGTTCTTTACTGTTTGGTCTTGACCTGTGACTCAATTACCTCAGCCCCCCAATTCTCCCGATCCGAATCAACCGAAAACGACCAAAGTGGTCGGCTTGATTATCGCTGGTGCCACAGTGGTCGCAGTGGGTGCAGGTGTGGCGATCGCCCTGCGCCAACAACCCACCACCCAAGTGAGTTCCTCGCCCAGCCCCCAACTCACTACAGCCACTCCAGTCTCCAGTAATTCTGTCTCTACTAATTCTGTCTCCACCCCAACCCCTGCTGCACCATCTCCCGCTAGCAGTCCTGCCACCACCACCCAGCCCACCGCCCCCCAAGCTGAACGTGCAGCATCCGGTGTCACGGAAACCTCGCTACAAGTGCTGCGTTGTGTCGTCAGCATGGCGCGAGTCAGCGATCCCAACCCACCGTTAAATGTGCGAGCCAAGCCAGAGGTCACCGCTAATAACGTTGTTGGCAACTTACCCAATGGCGCGTTTGTCGATGTCGTCGGCCAGCAGGAGGGATGGTTGCAAATTAACAATCCCGTCAATGGCTGGATTGTTAAAGATCGGGCTGAATTTGACTGTAATCAAAAGACAGCCCGGGTGAACTTTGCCCCCAACACCACCGCCACCACCATTAACGGCAAATTCATCGGTACCGGAGTGCATCAATACCTCATCAAAGCCCAAGCGGGACAAACCATGACCATCACCCTTACCAATGGTTC
>CAZJZR010000124.1:0-8622 GCA_964550475.1 uncultured bacterium | reverse complement strand
GCGCCGATCTCCTCGCTAGTAAACTGCGCCAATTGGGCGTTGATCCCGATCGCCTTGCTCAGAACTAACACCACATGCGATCGCGGCGAAACGGCTGATCGGCCTTCGGTGGCTGGTCGTCTTGGTACAACGTGCGCTAACGGTCTGAATCGTCCAAAAGGGGTATAGGATATTCGAGTTGCAAAACCCAAAAATGCTGCTCAAACTTGATACCAACCGCTTGTTTTTCTACACCGGCTTTCCCACACCCTCACCCCACAGTTGCGGAGCTTTAGCCCGATCCCTTAGCTTTTTGGGGAATTGAATTGCGATCGCGCCAAGTGTACAGAAACCGGGTTTCTAGAATTGACTCAACAATGCAGGGAATGAATACTTCATTGGCCTGAGCAAGATGATCGTTCACGATCGCCTCATCTGCAACCAACACTCTGTCTGCCCAAACGTTCCAATCAAAACAGATCAAAATAGATCAAACTCAACCGTTGTAGATAACCTCCTGCATCCAGCAGATCACCTCAGAGGCTGTTGGAAAAGGTGGCTAGAAGGTTGATTGATCGAGAACAATGTCGATGAATCAATCATGCGATCAACCTGACAAAGGGTATCTATTTATACGATTTTCACCCTGAGTTAGATCGCCATTTTTTTGCTGCTCCGGTTTGCATTTCCGTGAGAATTCGTTACCATTGTTACTACAACATTGTAAAGATTACACAGAAGTGACTGATTAAAAAATTATTTACTTTTGTACAGAGTCTTTGTAGGTTGAACTTCCTTGGCTGGTTTGGGAATCCTAGAGAATGAGAGTCTCAGGTTACTGGGCAAATCATCACCTGATGAATCTAGCCAGTAATCGAACTGGGTTACTTCTACCCCTCGGTTGAAACCTCTGGATTCATACTTGATTGATAGTAGGTCTCTTCCAATCTGTCCCCGATCCCCTTACGATAAAATACAGATTTACTACAATAATGATGCTCCAAGACACTCAAACCATTCGTTGCTATCAGAAGCTGACCGATGCCCTGCACGAATTGTGGAACCGGGGCTACCGCTTCGACGATTTGCGTCTTTACCTAGATGGCTACCTCGCCGCCCTCCGCCACACCAGTGCGATCGAACCCTATCTGGTGCATCGGTTAGAGGAAGAAGCGACGCGCTACCTGTATGATCAATCCAATTTTGAAATGCCAGAACCACAGCGAGAAACTGATTATCGCTAAGGTCTGACACTAATGTCTGATTGCTCCCAATGACCCTAACTCGTCGGAGATTTTTAACCGGGACTAGTCTGCTGGCTATGAGCCAGTTGTTAGCGGCCTGTAGCTCTACTAACCAAGCACATCTCAGGGTGCGGCTGCTCAAAGACTCGATTCCAGCTCTGTTATTACAAGAGTTTCGGAGTCAGTTATCCCAACCTGCCAAACTGGACTTTGCGACCGAGAAACAGTTGGCAGGTTTATTTCAGTTGCTACAAACTTGGCATCGTCAGCCTCAACAGGCCGCTCAGTCTAAGGGGGGACGTTCGCCATGGGATTTATCCGGTTTGCCGTTCTTGTCTTCCCCCACAGCTCCGCTGCCTAATTTGGTGACAATGGGGGATTATTGGTTACCTGCCGCGATTCAGCAAGGGTTAATTCAGCCACTTGATTTGGCGACTTCTGCGACTTGGCCGCAGTTGCCACAACGTTGGCGATCGCTGGTACAACGCGATCGCAATGGCAATCCCAATGCCAATGGTGAAATTTGGGGTGCACCCTATCGCTGGGGTACGACCCTGTTGATCTATCAGCGAGAAGCATTTGAAAAGCTAGGCTGGACACCGACCGATTGGGCTGATCTGTGGCGACCGGAATTAAAGGGGCGGATTTCCCTGTTGGATCATCCCCGCGAGGTGATTGGCCTGACCTTGAAAAAAATGGGGCAGTCGTACAACTCGACGGATCTCTCACGGATTGCCGATCTGCCAGCGGAACTTGCCGCTTTGCATCAACAAGCGAAACTGTATAGTAACGACACTTACCTGCAACCGTTAATGGTTGAGGATACTTGGTTGGCGGTGGGCTGGTCGGGGGATGTGGTGCCACTGTTAGAGCAGGGAAAACTAGGGGCGGTGATCCCTGCTTCTGGTACAGCCTTGTGGGCGGATCTATGGGTGCGTCCTGCTACGCCATCAAATCCTGCCACGCCAGTGATGCCGCGTCCGGAGGCTGGTGATGACCTGGCGTTGGTCAGGGAGTGGATTGAATTTTGCTGGCGACCCCAAGGGGCAAAGCAACTGTCTGCCTTGACCAGTGCGGTTTCTCCCATGCTGGAGGCGTTACCCGTGGCTGAGCTGCCGATGGCTGTGCGCCAAAATCCAATCCTCAATCCCGATCCACAGATTTTAGAACGGAGCGAATGCCTGTATCCACTTCCAGATACGACTCGCCAACAGTATGCCCAACTGTGGCAAGCGATGCGATCGCGCCCAGTCGAGAGTTAACCACACTCGCCGTTGCCAGCCCTCCTAGCGGTGTTGCTGAATTTAGGGATGAGCTAAGAGTTGGATGAATTGAAAGGAAGTTTCAATTCATCCTGCTCTTCAGCAACACCCCCCATAGCCACCCCCAGTCACCGTCAAACCAAAAATGGACGGGCGAGGAAAAAGCTGGCGATCGACTTGGCATCCACCGGATCACCCCGCAAAATGGCGGCTTCTAGCTCCTCTGGGGTGAGTAACACCGTCTCGATGTCCTCATCGTCGTCCTGGGCGGGAGGCGTGTCCAGTTTTTCCAGCCCCGTCGCCAAAAAGGCATAGATAATTTCATCGGAATAACCGGGAGCGAGGAAAAATTGCCCCAATCGCCGCCACTCCGTGGCGCGATACCCCGTTTCTTCCTGCAACTCCCGCTCAATTGTCACCGCCGCATCTTCGTGACTTTCCACTGTGCCAGCGGGGAATTCCAACAATCGCCCCTTAGCGGCAAAGCGATATTGTCGTACTAACACCAACTTGCCCTCTGGGGTGATGGGCACCGCCAACGCGCCCCCTGGATGGCGAATGCATTCCCAATCACCTTGGGCACCATTGGGCAGACGCAGGGCACTGACCTCAAAGTTAAATTTGCGACCTTGATAACTCAGGCGTTGCTTCAGTAGTTGGGGGAGTTCTTGACCCGGAGACATAGCAAAAAGTATGGAAGGACAATGGCTGTAACCTCGGACATTACCTCTGAGAGGATATGACCTCTGAGAGGATAACAGGATGGTTACACAGTGGGATTACACAGTGGGATTACGCAGTGGGAGCGGAGGAGAGTAAACCATCCCCAGCGTTCCCGATCTTCTTTACAAGCCGTAACAATGGATTTCCAGAATGGCAGTTCAACAATTTTGTAATCAGCGTGTGATCGGTTTATGCAATCTGGTCAGCCTAGCGATCGCAACTGCCAACATAGACAGTCTAGTATTCAACCAGGGGCATTGCTGCATCGTTTTCGTCAGACCCATGCCTGTGATCAATCGGCGGACATGACGAAGTTTTTGTATCCGTTGGTTCACGGACGCGGCGGAAATTGTAATAATTTAATTAAGGTTTCTCAGGGGTTCCCCCTTTCACCCCTTGGGGCGTTCCTTGTACTATTGTCCTTCTGTCTTGCACCATGCCAAGCGTTCAGGGTTGGTGACAAGTTCTAGTCCTTTTACCTCAGAAACCCGGTTTCTGATCAACTCACCCCAAACCCTGGCTTCTATCAAGAAACCGGGTTTTTGTGTCCCCCCGTTCACCCAGAAACCTGGTTTCTGGCGAGTTAAACCCAAAACCGGAATTTTCCATCAAGAAACCGGTTTTTTGTATCCCCCGCTCAGAAACCCGGTTTCTGACTAACTAGCAGCAAAACCTCGATTTCCATCGAGAAACCGGGTTTTTATATCTTCCCGTCCTCCCAGCCGTTGAGTCTGCTTTCCTTACCCTATGAGACCAGTCAAGATGAATTCATCCCGTCAATTCGAGTCCGCATCCACCCCAACTACTGCCAATTCTCACCTCCATCTTGAGCTAGGTCACACGCCCCAGGAACAGACGCACCCCGACGCAACCGGGTTATATCGCTGGCTGGTAGAGGAGCGGGATGCCTGCGGTGTGGGCTTCTTGGCCGATCTGCATGGCCGCGCCACCCATGATTTGGTGCAGAAATCGTTGGCGGCACTCACCTGTTTGGAGCATCGTGGCGGCTGTAGTGCCGATCGCGACTCTGGGGACGGGGCGGGGATCATGACGGCGATTCCCTGGGACTTGTTGGGCGAGTGGTTCCAGCAGCAGGGGTTGGCGGCTCCGGTGGTGGGACGCACGGGCGTGGGGATGGTGTTTTTGCCTGCGGAGGCGGGGGCGGCGGCGATCGCCCGCCAGATCACCGAACGAGTGCTGACGGAGGCCGGGATCACGGTCTTGGGGTGGCGACTGGTGCCGATCCAACCGGATTTGCTGGGCGTGCAGGCGCGGGAGAACCAGCCGCAAATTGAACAGATTTTTGTCCAGGCCAACGTGGAGGGCGATGCGCTGGAACGGTTGCTGTACCTGTCTCGCAAGCAGATTCAGCGGGCGATCGCTGATACCCCCGGTTCTGAGGGCTGGGCGAACGACTTTTATATGTGTTCCTTCTCTGGCCGCACGATTGTCTACAAGGGCATGGTGCGCTCGGCGGTGTTGGGTGAGTTTTACACCGACTTCCAATCCCCCGCCTACACCAGCACCTTTGCCGTATACCACCGTCGCTTCAGCACCAATACCCTGCCCAAGTGGCCGCTCGCCCAACCGATGCGGTTGCTGGGTCACAATGGCGAAATCAATACGCTGCTGGGCAATGTCAACTGGATGGTGGCGCGGCAGGCGGATTTGGCCAGCGACGTGTGGGGCGATCGCATCGCCCACCTCCAGCCGACGGTGAATCGCAACAACAGCGACTCCGCCAACTTGGATAACGTGTTTGAACTGTTGGTGCGATCGGGTCGCAGTCCCCAGGAAGCCTTGATGATCATGGTGCCGGAGGCATACCAGAACCAGCCCGATTTGGCCGATCATCCGGAAATTGTCGAGTTTTACGAATATTACAGCGGCATTCAGGAACCGTGGGATGGCCCCGCCCTGCTGGTGTTCAGCGATGGCCATGCCGTCGGCGCAACCCTGGATCGGAATGGCCTCCGGCCTGCCCGCTACTGCATCACCCGTGATGGCTTGGTGATTGTTGCCTCGGAAGCGGGGGTGGTGGAACTGCCAGAGGCCGAGATTGTCGAAAAAGGACGGCTCGGCCCCGGCCAGATGATTGCGGTTACCCTGGAAACCGGGGAAGTGCTGAAAAATTGGGAGATCAAGCAGCGGGTTGCCCAAACCCATCCCTACGGCGAGTGGCTGCGGCAGCACCGCCAAACCCTGGCTCCTCAACCGTTTGGCGAAACCACCCAACTGGACAGCCAAACCGTGTTGGCCAACCAAACCGCCTTTGGTTACACGGCGGAAGATTTGGAAATGATCATTGAAGAGATGGCGGGTCAGGGTAAGGAACCGACCTTCTGCATGGGCGACGACACGCCGCTGGCGATCCTGTCCCAGAAGCCCCACATTCTCTACGACTATTTCAAACAACGGTTTGCCCAGGTGACCAATCCGGCGATCGACCCGTTGCGGGAAAGCTTGGTGATGTCGCTGTCCCAGCAGTTGGGGGCGCGGGGCAATTTGCTGGAAGTACAACCGCAGTTTGCCCACATGATCAAGTTGGATTCGCCAGTGCTGAATGAGGCGGAACTGGCGCAGATCCGCCAAGTGGGTGCGAGTCAGGCGTTACCCGTGCAGGATTTGTCTACGCTGTTCCCGGTGGTGGCTGGCCCCGCTGGGTTGCAGCAGGCGGTGGCGGCTCTGTGCGAACGGGCGGCGGCGGCGGTGCAGGCGGGTCACAAAATTCTGGTGCTGAGCGATCGCCTGCATCCCGATAGCAACAGCCCCACCACCCTTAACGCCGACTACACTTATATTCCGCCGATGCTGGCGGTGGGTGCCGTCCACCACCACCTGATTCGTCAAGGCTTGCGGATGCGGGCTTCCCTCGTGGTGGACACGGCGCAATGTTGGAGTACGCACCACTTCGCCTGTTTGATTGGCTACGGTGCCAGTGCGGTCTGCCCCTACTTGGCGTTGGAGTCGGTGCGGCAGTGGTGGTCGGATAGCAAGACCCAGAACTTGATGCAACGGGGCAAGTTGCCGCAGATTTCGGTGACGACGGCGCAATCGAATTACCGTAAGGCGGTGGAAGCCGGATTGCTGAAAATCCTCTCCAAGATGGGGATTTCGCTGCTGTCCAGTTATCAGGGGGCACAAATTTTTGAGGCGATCGGCATTGGCGCGGATCTGTTGCAGTTGGGCTTTTTCGGCACCGCCTCCCGGATTGGTGGGTTGACGGTGGCGGAGTTGGCGCAGGAGGTGATGGCGTTCCACGGACGCGCCTTCCCAGAGTTGGCAGGTAAGAAGCTGGAAAACTACGGCTTTGTCCAGTACCGTCCCAGCGGCGAGTACCACATGAACAGCCCGGAAATGGCCAAGTCGTTGCACAAGGCGGTGGCGGCGTTTAATGGTCAGGCGGCCACCAATGGGCTGACGGCTCCCGCAGCCGGGTACGACCACTACGAACTGTACCGCAAGTATTTGGCCGAGCGTCCGGTGACGGCACTGCGGGATTTGTTGGAACTGAACAGCGATCGCCCCGCTATCCCCGTCGATCAAGTCGAGTCGGTGGCGGATATTGTCAAACGCTTCTGCACCGGGGGGATGTCGCTGGGTGCGCTGTCGCGGGAAGCCCATGAGACGCTGGCGATCGCCATGAATCGGTTGGGCGGCAAGTCCAATTCCGGTGAAGGCGGCGAAGATCCGGTGCGGTTCCGGGTGCTGGATGACGTGGACGGCACGGGACATTCGCCGCTGTTGCCCCACCTGAATGGCTTACGCAATGGCGACACCGCCAACTCGGCGATCAAGCAGGTGGCTTCGGGACGGTTTGGGGTCACGCCGGAATATTTGATGAGTGGCCAGCAGTTGGAAATTAAGGTGGCGCAGGGGGCAAAACCCGGTGAGGGTGGTCAGTTGCCCGGTAAGAAGGTCAGCCCCTACATTGCCTTTTTGCGTCGCTCCAAACCAGGCGTGTCGCTGATTTCGCCGCCGCCGCACCACGACATTTACTCGATTGAGGATTTGGCGCAGTTGATTTTTGACCTGCACCAGATCAACCCCAAGGCGCAGGTGTCGGTGAAACTGGTGGCGGAAATTGGCATCGGTACGGTGGCGGCAGGGGTGGCCAAGGCCAATGCCGACATTATCCAAGTCTCTGGCCACGATGGCGGTACGGGTGCGTCACCGCTGAGTTCGATTAAGCACGCTGGAAGCCCTTGGGAATTGGGCTTAACCGAAGTGCATCGGGCGTTGATGCAGAACCAGTTGCGCGATCGCATCCTGCTGCGGGTCGATGGTGGCCTGAAGACGGGCTGGGATGTGGTGATGGGTGCGCTGATGGGGGCGGAAGAGTTTGGCTTCGGCTCGATTTCGATGATTGCGGAAGGCTGCATCATGGCGCGGATCTGCCACACCAACAACTGTCCGGTGGGCGTGGCGACGCAGCGGGAGGAGTTGCGGAAGCGGTTCCCCGGTACGCCGGAGCATGTGGTGAATTTCTTCCTGTTTATTGCCGAAGAGGTGCGATCACTGTTGGCGCATCTGGGCTATCGCTCGCTCAGCGAGATTGTTGGACGGGCGGATCTGCTGACGCTGCGGTCTGGGGTGCGGCTAACCAAAACGGAGTCGCTGAATCTGGATTGCATTACCCAGTTGCCGGATACGCGCCACGATCGCAGTTGGTTGGTGCATGAAACGGTACACAGCAATGGCCCGGTGCTGGATGATGAGATTCTGGCGGATCCAGCGGTGCAGGCGGCGATCGCCAACCAAGGCACGGTCAGCAAAACCGTCCGGTTGGTGAATACGGATCGGACGGTGGGGGCACGGATTGCCGGGGCGATCGCCCAGAAGTACGGCAATGGTGGCTTTGCGGGGCATCTGCATTTGCAGTTCCACGGTGCGGCTGGCCAAAGCTTCGGGGCGTTTAACCTGCCGGGGATGACGCTGAAGCTGGAGGGCGAGGCGAATGATTATGTCGGCAAGGGGATGCACGGCGGCGAAATCATCATCAAACCGCCTGCGGACGCGACCTACAACCCGGCGGACAATGTGATTGTTGGTAATACCTGTCTGTACGGGGCGACCGGGGGAACGCTGTTTGCCAATGGGCAGGCGGGGGAACGGTTTGCGGTGCGGAATTCCCAAGCCCAAGCGGTGATTGAGGGCGCAGGTGACCACTGCTGCGAGTACATGACGGGCGGCATTATTGTGGTGCTGGGTCGGGTTGGCCGCAATGTGGGCGCAGGGATGACGGGTGGGTTGGCCTATTTCCTGGATGAGGATGGCAGTTTTGCGGCGAAGGTGAATCGGGAAATTGTCAAGCTGCAACGGGTGGTGACTCCGGCGGGTGAACGCCAGTTGCAGGAGTTGATTCAGGCACATGGCGATCGCACGGGTAGCCCCAAGGCGAAGCACATCCTAGC
>CAZJZR010000123.1:3210-8665 GCA_964550475.1 uncultured bacterium | reverse complement strand
ACACTACAGTTGGGAGGCGATCGCCCAGCAAACCCTGCAAGTTTATCGAGAATTGATAATGGGTAATTGGTAATCGGTAATCAGTAATGGGTACAAAGAGATTTGGTGTAACTGCCCAGGTACCTAAGGACGCGGGCACCGCGCCCCTACAGACCACATACAGGATGGACATGTAGGGGTTGGGTGTCCCAACCCTTATAGATCAAACAATCCAGCGTTGATCCACCTGGGTAGTTACGATTTGGTTATGATTTGAACAGTGCAGTTTAAGTTACCTCTCGTCGCTGAGAGGGCTGTACCGTTCTAATTCCTTAACGCAGAGCAGTGATTAGACGCATCCCAGTTTTGGCATTGGTTCTGGCGTGTCTTGGACTGGGTATCGCCATCTTCACGCCAACCTTGGGCAACCTCTGGTCACTGACCACAGAACCCGCTTTCTTTATCCCCCCTGAGTCCTCCATCTTCACCTTTCGCGTCACTGTCACCAACCCTGGCTCTGGCGATTGGTGGCTCTATGCAGAAGACCCAACCCACTTTTTTGCCCTGCATTCCCAACAGCCGCTATATCTAGTTCAGCCACGCCGCAGTGCTGAGCAGTGTCAGGGCTTCTCGCAACACGACTACACCACCTGGTGCGCCCCAATCGAAATGCCCATACCGTAACCAAACCGGGATGGATATCCTCCGATCACTCGGATTGTAAACACTTGCACCTCAACCGATTTTCCTCCCGATAGGTCATTGATAATGGAGGATAGCAACCCCTTTTCCCTTCCTCCTACATCGTTTTCGCCCGGAGGCACCTATGGATCAACTGCTTGGTTTTCTGCTGGCATTTTCCATTTTCACCATCGGCGCGGGTCTGAAAATTGATCGAGAGTATGAACGCGGGGTGATTTTTCGGTTAGGGCGATTAAATGGCATTCGCGGGCCAGGGATGTACTGGATCATGCCCGTGGTCGATCAAAAAATGCAGGTGGACATCCGCACCAAAACGGTGAACATTGAACCGCAGGAAACGGTCACCGCCGATAGTGTGACGATTCGGGTGAATGCCGTTCTGTACTACCGCATCCTGGATCCCAGCAAAGCGATCAACAAGGTGGAAAATTACCAGATGGCGGTGTACCAAACGGCGTTAACCACGCTCCGCAATGTGGTCGGGCAAAACATTCTGGATGATGTGTTGCAGAATCGGGACAAGATCAACATCAAGGTGCAGGAAATTGTCGATGAAATCACGGAACCATGGGGCGTGGTGATTGAACGGGTGGAAATGAAGGATGTGGAAATTCCCCTGAGTATGCAACGAGCCATGGCCAAGGAAGCGGAGGCAATTCGGGAGAAACGGGCACGGCTGATTAAAGCTGGGGCGGAACAGGAAGCCTCGCTGAAACTGTCGGAAGCATCGAAAAACATCATGGACAACCCAGCGGCGTTGGAGTTGCGGCGGTTGCAAATGCTGACGGAAATTGGTGCAGAAAATAACACAACCACGCTAATCATGCTGCCATCGGATTTCATGCTGTTGGCGAAAAACTGGTCAGAGGCGATTCAAGCCAGTGAAGACAAAAAAAGATGAGGGGCGCGAACCGCTATGGAATGCTGGATGGAGGCGATCGCCCTCCCACCTGCACGGGTTCGTCTGCACGTAATCACGAATCTGGTGCAACGCATCCTCGTTGCGGATGATGTGGTCGTAATTGCGTTGCCAAACCGGGGTTCCCGGTGCCTTGCGGGCAATGTTGATGTGTTTGGTGGTTGCAGATTTGAACCCCGCAATTAATGAGGATAGCGATCGCGGTTGCATGGATGGGGCAACACCGGGTTGGGGCGATCGGTCATGGCGCGAAACCTGTAGGGGCGAACGGCCGTTCGCCCCTACAGAATCACCGTTCGCCCCTACAGATCTATCGGTTTCAATGGATTGGATGAATACGATTCCATGGAAATGATTGGGCATGACAACCCATTCGTCTAATTCGATTTCTTGGCGAATTGTGGCCGATTTCAACCATTCATCCGCCACAATCCGCCCCCATGCGTTTAATTGCATTTGCCCATCTACGATGTCGCCGAATAGGCATTGCCGTTGGTGGGTGCAGAGGGTGATGAAATAGGCACCGGGGGTGGTGTAATCGTACCCCTGGAGGCGGATGGAACGGCGGTGATGGGTTTGCGGGTTGTAGGGCATCGGGCAGGCTAATGGCGGTAGATGATGGGATTAGGATGCCCGGATGATGCGGATGGATCAACGGTTGGGGGTGGGAAAATTTGGGTGGGCGATCGGTCATGGCGCGAGATCCGTAGGGGCGAACGGCCGTTCGCCCGTACAAGATCCGCGCCATGGCCGTTCGCCCCTACGGGTGGGTGACCTGGATTTTTGTCAAAAAATTTTTCCGCGCTACGCGCGAGGGGAAGAGAGAAAAAGTAGGGGCGAATCGCCATTCGCCCGTAAAGGGAAAGAGGGAAAGAGAAAAAAGGGTTAAGGAGTCCTGGAAACAGAACAAACCAACCGAAACCCAAGGCTAATGCCACGGCTATCGAGATTGTACCTGTAACGGTAAGCAGAGCGGCAATACCAAGGATCGAGGTTCCAAGAACCGCCACGCACCACACGATAAGTCGCTTCATCCAGTTGGGAAGCCATTTGGGTGGTTGCTTCCGTCCAGGCGATCGCGCCATTTTGTTTCAGTGCCTCCGGTTTGTTGGCATAGCTGCCATACCACTGATCGGCGCACCACTCCCAGACATTGCCATGCAGATCGTACAGCCCAAAGGCATTGGCCGGAAAACTGCCCACATTCGTTGTTTCCTTTCGGTAAACCCCCTTCACCCCTGAGCCATAGGTGGAGGTACCGTCGTAATTGACCTGATCGGTAGAAATCGTCTCGCCAAAATAGAAGGGCGTAGTCGTGCCCGCCCGACAGGCATATTCCCACTCTGCTTCTGTGGGCAGGCGGTAGAGCTTGCCTGTGCGTTCGCTCAGACGGGTGCAGAAGACCACGGCCTCCTCCCAAGACACCCGCTCCACCGGACGGTTTGCCCCCTGAAAGTGAGATGGATTATGACCCATTACCGCCTCATACTGGCTCTGGGTGACGGGGTATTTGCCCATGTAAAAGGCGGGGACTTTGACCAAATGACGGGGTAATTCCGTGGCATACCAGTCTTTATACTTGTCTGCACCAACCAGTCGAATCAGTTCCGCTTTCTCCGCTTCCGTTTGCCCCATCCAAAACTCACCTGCTGGGATGGCTACCATGTCGAGGCTGATGCCGTTGGGCAGGGATTCGGTGAATGATGTGGGGTTTGGGGTTTGAGGGGTGGGTTTTGTGGGAGAAGTTGGGGAGGGAGACGGCATCAGCCCACTGGTACCGCGTAATTGCTGCATTTTTTCGGCAACGTGCCCCTGAATCTGACACAAGGCATCGCCAATTGAGAGTTGAGCCACCGCTGCATCTGAGAGCACGGGTGAGTCAACCACATGGCTCGATGATTGTTGTTGTGCAGCATCCAAGGCTTCTTGCAATCGAGCGTGTTTTTCATAACCCAACACATAAAAATCCAAGATTTGTTCAGATACCGCCTCAGTGGTTGACCAGTTCAACAGGTTTTCACTCGCGATTAAATCCTCTGCCAAACGACGGATTTCCTCAACGGTTTCTCCTAGCTGACCATCAATTTTGGCGGCATCATTAATTAACTCTTGAAATGGCCCTAGATACTGTTTTAAGTACTCTTCAAAGTTAATTGCCACTTGGGTCATTTCCGAAATTTCTCGGTGCAGTTGGTCAATTTCCCGCTGCACCTCAATTGCCTGTTGGTAGTCTTGAAATTCACTCCGAAGCCGAATTAACAGTTTTTTTTGGAGGTGATTGTCTTGGGTCAATTTCTGAATGCCTTGATCAATTAAGGCAATTTTTTTCAGCATCAACACTGCCGCCTTGTCCAGCAGAACAAGACCATCAACTAATTGCCGTTTTTGCCCCAATGCCACCTGGCGTAACTTGGCATTTTTAGTTTCCAAGGCACGACGTTTTGCATCCACTGCTTGGATTTGCTGACATTTCAGCATGAAAATGGCTTCGATTTCCTGAGATAGGTCATAAAGAAACCGACGATAGGCATCCTTGTGGTAATCCAAGATCGCCATCAGTGAATCGTAATCACGAATTTGGCCTTCTAAGATGACAAATCTTTCTTCGATGCTGATGGGTTTTGATTGGCGTTGCTTGACTTTGCGCCGCTCCCGTCGTTGACCAAATAGCCCCAAAAAGCCCGGTATCGTCACATCTTTCTCTACAATCACTTCCACATCTTGTATGCCCGTTTGGATCACCTGTTGGCGACTTTGGATGCTCTGGCGCAACTTCTGTATCTGGCTATCGGTAAAACCAGGCAACTGATACGTTTGCTTGAAAATCTTGACTGACCGACCGTGGGGTGATGTGGACGATTGGCTCATGGTGCAAAGATAACGCTTTGTAATAGTGATTGTAACTGGATTAACCCAGGCGATGCCCGCCTAGTGATGGCCTAATAGTTTCGCCCGGACTCAACAATTTTGCCCAGACTCAACAATTTTGGTTGACCTTCCAATACTTCTATACGACTAGAAAATGCTCAACCAAGGACAAATACCCAGCCTAACCATTCACTATCCACCACTATCCACCATTCACCACACCCAACCAACTCCGCGCCTCGGCGATCAAAATTGGGTCGCCAGACTCTAAATAGGCTTGCAGTTGTGTCAAATATGCCTGGTTGGCTTGTTGGTGCTGGAGGGCATCCTGTTGGGCTTTGATGTGTTTAGCCGCCTGTCGATGCGCCGCGATCGCCCCCTTCACCTGTTCCACAATCCGTCGCGCCAATGACAAGCCGCGCTCACCGGAAGATGGGGGGGACATTGCAGTTTCACCAGTTGCAGACTGATCGGAGTGCGGATAACCACCCCCAACAGCGGAACCGAATCCGGCGATCGCTCATCTAAACCCAGTAAGGGATTTGCAGCAACCGGATTGGCGACCGAATCACCATCCCGATCGAGTAAAGGCAAGCTAGCGCGATCGCTAGAACCCAGGCCAGACAAGGTATCACCATCTATTACAGGGAATAAGCTTGTCTGATCCTGACCGTTTGATGCGCCCCCAGCGCAATCAAACGGTGTAGTTGCTAAAGATAAAACCTCAGAAGTGATTAAGCGATCGCAACTGGACTGAATTTGCAAATGTTGATCATCCTGAATCCAACTGTGCTGGCTATTTTGAGACTGAGAACTCAGACTGATTTGCTGAACTAATTCAGTTTTAGACGTAATTGCTTGTAGTGGCTGTGAAGATAAAAATAGGTTAGACACAGATAACGCAGAATCGTTAGCTGAAAAGGGTTTGACCGTTTGTTTAACTGTCAAATTATCTGCGAAACCAGTACAAGAGTTTTGAACTATTTG
>CAZJZR010000123.1:0-3110 GCA_964550475.1 uncultured bacterium | reverse complement strand
TGAACTATCAGTTGAACTATCAGTAAAGAACTCAGTATCGCATTCACAATTTTTACCCAATTCACCTGACAAGCTGTTATTAGTTTTCGTGTGTTCAGAAGGAGTTAATTCATGCAAGTAATTGGGATGCCACAAATCACGATGACGGTAGAGGGATGCGCCACCAATCCCGTAGCCCAACAAGACACGATACCGAACCGTGGCAGTGGTCGGAAGGAGATTGTTTGTTAACAAATCGGCAATGGCTCGGCGAATCTTGTCTCGCGTTTCTACAGCCCGTTGTTGATTCCAACTTAGAGGCTGTTCTGTCTGAGTTAATTCCGCTAATTGTTCGAGTGCATCTACCGTTTTTTCGTTGATCTGACTATGAATACTCTGCTTTGCTCCGGCTTGCGCTTGATAGGGAAAATATCGACTCCCCTCTACACACCGCGCCCACTCCTCTGCCCGTTGGCGAATTTCATGCTGATGCCGACACCACTGGTGGTATCCCGGCAACTGACACGCTACAGTGATGATTCGTTCAACTAAGGCAGTTCCAGATAGGGGTTGTCCACCCTGCAACACATGGTCAAACACATACGCCCGTAAGGCAATCCGACCCAACAAACGGTTGGTTTGACCATGCCCTGTCCAACCCAACTCAATTTCTGTATTCAAATCATTTAAAAACTTCTCAGCCTTACCCGACACCTGATAGCGATCGCGCTGGGACTGTTTCAACAATCGCTGCCACAACCGCTCATTCCACTGATTTCGCTGTTGAGCCGATCGCCATTGCTGGACAAACCGTTGCGGATCTGTCCACACAGGCTCAAACTCGCGGTTGAGCAAATACGACCCCATTTGCAACGGTAACCGATGGGCATGGAACAAACTCGGCGTAGTTTGTGGCAGATACGGTCGGAGATTGGGAAACAGCTCCAACCAACCCGGTTTGAGATGAAATCCAGCCGTCTGCAATGCAACGGCCACCACTGCTGCCAATTCCCACGACGTTTTGGCAACCGCAAAGGGAAAGTAAATGTGCAATCCACCGCTATCGCTAGAGGTACAGGCCACATAGCTGACCAGCCCTAGCGGTTCCAATGCCGCCAGCAGGCGATGGGTTGCCCAGCTATCCTGTTGGGGATGGTAGGGACTGTCGGCATCAATATCTAACAAACAATACTGCGTCTGCTTGCCAAACCGCACGCCAAATAGGTACTCCCCCTGTTGCAATTGGCGATCGCTCAAGGGATACCGACTTTCGGTATGCCAATTGGGCGACTGGTGTGGTTCGGGATGGCGGGCGTAGATGTAATCAAACCGATGGGGAAACAGGGCGATGAATTCATCGTCCTGTTCGCTGACATAGCGAAATTTAGTAGTGGCCGTAGATTGACTACGCGGCACGCCCTAACCCCATCAACCTGAAACAACCAGCGGTGAGTTCGGTGTAATCAAATCACCATGAGACTGCACTGAATGGGGCGGTAATTCCCCTCGTGCTGCTTGGTTATATCAGGGGGCAGCGATCGCCCTAGGGCCAATTGGGGCAGGGCTTGTAATCAGGTTGATTACAGATTTTGTAATCAAAAACAGGCTGAATCCTCGCTAATTCAAGCTTGTTTGTCTAAGTTGGGGTGGAGGAACTAGAGACTTGAGTGGGAGGCTCTAGAGCTTGACAGTTAAGGGGTCTAGAATTTTTGGGTTTGGGGATCTAGATGGATTGGGTGTAAGGATCTAGAGATCAACTGGACTGTTAGGCCGCTGGTTTGGGGGTGGGGGACTAGAGGGCTTGGTGTGAGGTTCTAGATTGGCGTGTAATCACAGGACTGAATTTTGGGCGTACAAATAACCTAAAAACCGCGATCGCCCATGGGGTAGGGGGTCTAGGGTTTAGGTGTAATCACCCGGATTTGGGGGGTAGGGTCTATAGAGCAATGTAATCAGCCTCTAACCATTGCTAGATAAGCGATTGAGGCAATTTTTGTCACTGAAATCGGTGGGGATAGGGCTGCGATCGATCGCAGGTTCCTAGAGCCATGTGAAGATTTCAACACTAAATATAGTGGTATAAGGCAAATCAATCACTCAAACGACACTGGATGCTGATAAGACTCAGGCAAAGACAGTGATTACAACGGTTGTAATCAGGTTTGTAATCACGGCTGTAATCGGGGGAAACGGTGCGATCGATCGCAGTAGGGATCTGCAAATAAATCTGGTTCTAATTAAATTTGTGTTGCCCAACGTAGGGGCGAAGCATTCCGGTAGTTAAGTTAGCGAATGACCGAACAATGATGGCCGGAATGCTTCGCCCCTACAAGGTTATCGGTTCAAACACAAAATCATTGAGGATCAGAAATAAATAAAATATCCAGCGTAGGATGCGTTACAGCTAAAACCTAAAACCTAGTACCTCAAACCTCACACCACCCTATTACAGGTACTTTATTTTCACGTTCATCCCTTAATACGCCCCTTGGCTGAACAAAACGATCCGCACCGTTTCCACCAAAATCTCCAAATCCAAATTCAGCGACCAATTATCAATGTAATAAAGGTCTAATCGAGCCGCATCATCGAAGTCTTGGATGTCCGATCGCCCCGATATTTGCCACAATCCGGTAATTCCTGGCAACACTTGGTGGCGGACGTGGTGCCAGGGGTCGAAGCGTTGCACATCGCGCAAGGGCAACGGACGCGGCCCCACGAGGCTCATTTGCCCCAACAGCACATTAAACAATTGCGGCAACTCGTCGGCACTGGTGCGCCGGAGCCAATAACCGATCGGCGTGATCCGGGGGTCTTGTTTGATTTTGAATAACACCCCATCTTTATTGTCATTCTGCGCCTCTAGTTTCGCCTGCAACAGCGGCGCATCCGCTACCATGGTGCGGAATTTCCACATTTGGAATACCTTGCCGTGCAAGCCCATCCGTTCCTGGCGGAAGAAGACGGCACCGGGGGAGGTGAGTTTGATGGCGATCGCTACACCCAAAAACACCGGGGACAACAACAGAATTCCCAATGCCGCCACGCAAAAATCCAGACAGCGTTTCAGCCGATACTCCCACCCGCCAATCAGGGGAGCCTCCAGATGTAGCGTCGGTAGTCCAGCAAAA
>CAZJZR010000122.1:0-8679 GCA_964550475.1 uncultured bacterium | reverse complement strand
GGAGCGTTGTGTTTTGCTCTCCCGTTGAGCGCATTTACCAATGTAGTGGAGTTGCTAGGGTTTGTCAACAGTTTCGCGAAATTATTTTTGGACTGCTTTTTTTGCGTCGAGGAATTTTTGGACTGTGGTGGCTAATTCTCGCAGCCGCACGGGTTTGCTGAGATATTCATTGGCTCCAGCGGTTAAGCAACGATCGCGATCGCCGTCCATTGCCAATGCCGTTAACGCGATGATCGGAACAGTTTGGCCATGGGGGTGTTGCCGAATATGATGGATGGCTTCTAACCCATCCATTTGGGGCATTTGAATATCCATCAGGATTAAATCTGGCTGTTGTGTCGTTGCGATCGCGATCGCTTCCTGCCCATCCCCAGCCACGACAATCCGATAGCCCTTCGCTTTCAGATAGTTGGATATGGTATTGACGTTGGATTCGTTATCTTCCACCAACAGCAGTAAGGGGGCGGAAGAGGCGTTAGGGACTTGAACAGCGGTTGTTTGATTAGGCAGGTTAGTTGCGGAGACGGACGGTTCGGTGGTCGCTGGGGTGGGCATGAGGCTGGTGTAGGGCAAATAAATTGTGAAACAACTGCCTTGGCCAAGCTGGCTTTGTAAGTTGACTTCACCATGATGCAGTTCCACAATCCGCTTGACGAGAGCTAACCCCAACCCGGTGCCCTCGTATTGCCGATTCAACCGACTATCCACTTGGACAAATGGTTGAAACAACTTAGCCTGATCGTCTGGGGCAATGCCAATGCCTGTGTCGGTGACGGAAAAGCAGACGTAATACTGGCTAGGGGAAGGGCTATGGTTATTTGTACCTGTTTCTAACGTGTGAGTCACCATGGCCTTGTAGCCTTGCACGGACACACGTTGCTGCAAATCCATGTTCATGGGTTCGCAATGGACTTCGAGCAGCACCTGACCACCCGTGGGGGTAAATTTGACTGCGTTGGTCAGCAAGTTAATCAACACTTGGCGAATGCGGCGTTCATCGACCAAGATGCTGCCTAAGCCTGGACTAATTTGGCTGTGGAGTTGGATTTGCTTCTTAAATGCCTGTTGCTTCACAAACACCAAACTAGATTGGCACAATTGCTCAATCGGTACCGGAGCCAGATCTAGTTCCAAAGTTCCCGACTCAATTTTGGACACATCCAAAATGTCGTTGATTAACCCAAGTAAATGATCCCCACTGCGTTCAATGATGGAGATCGCCTTTCGTTGTTCAGGTGTAATAGCTCCCAACACATCTTCTAACAACGTTTCTGACAGTCCCAAGATGGCATTTAGGGGTGTGCGGAGTTCATGACTCATGTTGGCGAGGAATTCGTCCTTTAACCGAGTGGCGCGAATTAATTCGGCGTTGATGTGGGTGAGTTGATGGTGGCTTGATTGTAGTTGGGCATAGAGTTGCGACTGTTGGATGGCAATGGAAATTTGGCCTGATAGTTGCTGAAGCAACGCAATTTCCCAAGCTTGCCACTCGCGGGGATGGCCACATTGGTGGGCTACGATTAACCCCCACAAATGATCGTGATCGACAATGGGAGCCACCAACTTGGCCCGGACTTGAATTTGTTCCAGGAAGTTGCTCAAACAGGGAGAAATCGTGGCGGTGTGCCGATCGCGCAGGGCAAAAATGCGGCCTTGGTGATAGAGCGGATAATTTTTGGCGGGGAACACTTCCGCTGGGAAGCGACGATTCAGCATCACAGGCCAATCGGGGGAGACGGATTCGGCTAGTACATGACCGATGCCGTCGGGTAACAGGCGGTAGATCAAGACGCGATCGCAATGCAACACCTGATGCACCTCGCCCACGGTGGTGGTGAGAATATCGTTGAGGTTGAGGGAAGCGCGGATGCGTTGGGCGATGGCGTTGGTTAGGTGCTCGCGGTGGGCTTGTTGGCGTAATTGGGCTTCGACTAATTTGCGATCGCTGATGTCGATATGACAGCCGATTAGACGTAGGGGGTTACCTTGCTCATCCCACTGGATTACCCGTCCGGTGCAGATGATCCACACTGTTCCGCCATTTTTGTGGCGATAGCGCAACTCCACTTGATAGGGTATTGCGCCATGGCTGCTCACATGGGATTGATAAGCGGCAAATGCTTTCGGTAAATCCTCTGGGAAAACTAATTCTTTCCAGGTGTCTGGCGAGTTGGGCAATTCATGATCGGCATAGCCAAACATTCGCTTGAAGCCGGGACTGATGTATTGGGTTTTCTTGACCAAATCCGCATCCCAATACCCCGCCAGCATATTATCCAGCATGGTTTCTAGGATGGTCAGTTCGGTGCGGAGGCTGTCAGTTTCCCGTTGACCCAGTTCTGCCTGTTTGCGATCGCTGATATCGGTAATGGTGCCGACATAGCCCAAGAGTTCACCTGTGGGGCTGGATTCTGCCACCAGTTGCGTCTCTACCCAAACAATCTGCCCATTGGGGTGTTGCAGACGGTATTCAAAATGCACCGCAGCCTTTGGACTGGCATGGTTAATCCGATGGGTCGTATTGGCATCGGGCCAATGATGTCGCACCGTATGATAGTCGTCGGGATGGACATTATCTGCCCAACTGCTGCCCTTGGTTGTTTCTGGGGTCAGCCCAGTAATTTGGCTCCAGCGATCGTTGACGTAGATATAATGCCCTGCTGGGTCGGTGCGAAAAATCCCGACGGGCACCACAGCCATGAGGCAGGCATAGCGTTGTTCACTGGTTTGCCAGCGCAAATCCGCTGCGCGGGCGCAGTCTTGTAGCCACTGCCAAACGGTACTATGCAACGTTGTGGGATTGAGGAAATTCAGGAATGTGGTTTGGGTAACAATCCCGACTAGGGCACCCGCTGCATCGGTGACCACCACATGGTTAATTGCTTCCTGTTGCATCCGTTGCCAGACCTGCCAGCAGGAAACCGTGTTGGTCACGCTGACGACAGGACTCATAATTGACTGGCTGGACAGGGTGGTTAAATCCAGGTTTAAGCTCAACAGTTGCATCACGGCTTCCTCCGTGATCAGACCGACTGGACGCAATGCTTGGGACTGAGTGTGGGGAGCGTGATCGAGCGGTAATTCCAGTTGTTCTATGCTGGGCTGGATTGGTTCCACGACTACTACCGAACTGACTCGGTGCTGGCTAAGTAGGGTTTGAATTTGGGCAATGGAGTCGCTGGGTGTGGCCTGTACAACTGGCTGCCTCATTAGATTGGCAATGGGGATCAACTGCACCAGTTCGGAGGACAGTTGTTCAAATGCCCGCAGTAATTGCTGTAAGTTGTCATGGCTGATAACCCCCAGAACGGTTCCTTGTTCGTCAACGAGGGGTAAGTGACGGATTTGGTGGTGTTGTAATAGGTAAATGGGGACGAATAGGTTGGTCAAATCCGCGATCGCCAATGTCCGCACGGGACTGGTCATAATTTCACCGATCGCCCGATTTGTCCAATGGTTGGGATCATCTAAACTAGATAGCCGGTTGGATTGATCCACACTCAGACGTAGCACATCTCCAGTGGTGACAATTCCAGCTAAGCGATCGCCGTCTACAACTAAGACACAACTGCGACTGTGGGGTTGTAGGAGGTGAGCCGGATCTGAAGGCAAGCAACTGAGGTGACAACTATTACACCCGGCATTCATCTGGGCGATCGCAGCTTTGACTGGAGCCGTTGCGGGTAAGGTCAAGGGTTGCGTGGCAATGGCAGACAGCAAATAGGATTGGGAGGAGAGGGACACGGACGACGGGTTCACAGCTAGTCTCCAACTGCAATTGGAAAGAATGCTTGCATAACTTGAATCCAGGGTTAGCTGCTGGCAGCCCTACCCTTGGTCCAGAAAGTAGGTCCGGTAATCCAACAGATCTCACCTGATTTATTCGGAGTATTCCCTAACCATTGCGTTAAATTATTAGGGCTGAATAGCTAGAGCTAGAGGACTTAATCCGTTATGAATCCAGCTAGGCAAATTCACCGTGCCAGATTGACCGTTCCCATCGCTGAGTCAACCGATCCCAGCCCAATCAGTATAGCATTTTCATATTTATGAGGTGCGGTCGATTCGCATCGCAGATGACACATAGCCCACACCACCGCAAGCGGCAAAGTTGCACATCGCGTATATTACGCTATTCACTACACTATCCTGTCCCCATCTCCCATGACCAAACCCTACGATCCCCAAGCCAACCGCGAATGGTGGGCACAAAAGTGGTTAGAAGTTTTGGAGTCCTTTGGTCGCACACTGAGATCCGGGCGTGCCCACACCTACGCCCGCGAAGGGCACGTTTTGAGTATGGAGTTTCGAGGAGCTAAGGTACTGTCCCGTGTGCAAGGGACGGCACCGGAGCCGTATCGGGTTTCGATTGGGCTGGAACCGTTTACCAATGAACAGTGGGAGTATGTGATTGAGACCTTAGCGCAAAAAGCTCGGTTTGCCGCCAAATTGTTAGCCGGAGAAATGCCCCAAGACATTGAAGCCGCCTTCACCGCCAATGGTCTCAGTTTGTTTCCACTGACCAAATATGACATTCATAGCAAATGTTCCTGCCCGGATAAGGCGAAGGTGTGCAAACACATTGGGGCGTTGTACTACCTATTGGGCGATCGCTTCAGTGAAGATCCCTTCATCCTCTTCCAACTGCGGGGACGGAGCCGGGAGCAAATCTTGGAAGGGATGCGCCAAGTCCGCAAAATTAATCCGACCCACAGCCCAGCCACCCCAACCGTCGCGCCAGTTGCCGGAGAACGGTTGGAGCCGCAAACCGGATTGGCAGGGCAACCCTTCTGGCAATACACCGCTCAACTTGACCCATCATTGGTGGTAATTGCACCCATGCCAGGATCAGAGACGGTGCTGGATTTATTGGGGGCGATTCCGCTCCTATCCGATAGCGATGGTAGTGCCAGCACCGGATCGACGCAGGCGACCATGAAGTATTTAGAGACGGTGTACCAAACCACGAGTCAACAGGCGGTTCTAGCAGCGATGAATGTGGGCGGGTAGCAGGCTGCTAGGAGTACGCCATTAGGCCACTAAAGGTTGGCAGAGTTTATCCTCTAGATCCAGTTCCTGTTGCGCCATGGTTTGGATGGCCTGAATCATGACGCTGCGGCTATCTCCCGTTTGCTGATATCGCGTTAGCCATTGCTGAGCCGTGTTGCCGTCCCGCAGAATTTTTTTCAACGGTGACAGGAAGCAACTAAAACCTTTGGGTTTGGCGATCGCCCACGCCTCTTGATAAATGTCCTCAATCCACTCCCGCGCGGAAATTTCCCGGCCATCGCTCCAGTGGTGCAGGGTGGCATCCAAACTGGCACGGGCGGCGGCGACCTCGTTGGCCATGGTGAGTTGCACTAACTCGTCTGGGGTCAGCTTAGATGTCACTAAGGGGTCTAAATTCGGATCGCTGAGGGATTGGATAATCCGTGCTTCTAACAGGGCGGTAATCGCCAACAGAGCCACCGGATCGGCTACAAGGTCACAGACGCGCAATTCTAACCGATTCAAGCTGTAGGGACGGCGATCGCCATTGGGGCGCACCGATGCCCAGAGATGGCGGACATTCTGCATGGTGCCTGCCGCCAACTGTTCCTCTGTCCACTGAATAAAGTGGGCGTGGCTGTCGAACAGGGGGACATAGGCTGGGGTGGGGGGAAACACCGCCCAGCGGGTGGAATGGTTGCCCGTTGGCTGACCGTCTAAGAAGGGGGACGAGGCACTGAGGGCGAGGTAAAGCGGAGCTTCCACCCGGACTAACCGACAGGCTCGCATCAATAACTCTGGATCGGCAATGCCAATGTTGATGTGGACACTGGCAGTGACAACACGGGTGCCGTAGGTTTGTTCAATATAAGCGTGGTAGGGGTTGTTGGGGTCAGACCGATGAAATTGCTCACTGCCGCCCAAGGACAGGGTACTGCCAGGAATTAAGGTGTAGTCACCCAAGGTTTTCAGGTAGTGGCGCAGTTGCACTCTGGGTTTGACCAACTCACACAGCAGGCGGTCATAACAGGCGAGGGGCGGGGTGGTGTATTCTACGTTGCGGTTATCGGGTTCCCGCACAAAACGGTCTAAGTCGGCGACGATGCGATCGGAAAAGCCCACAATGTCACCCTGGGGAGTTCCGGTGTAGACCTCAATTTCAAATCCTTTAGACAGCAGCAAAATCAGCCTCCCTAACTGAGGTGAACCGACTAGAACACACTAACTTGGTTACGGTCACAACTGGTTATGATCACAACTGGTTATGATCACAACTCAAGTATGGGAGAAAATGGGGCGATCGGGGCAATGTCTCGCTGGGATTCCCTTGCGTGAAAAGGGGAATTCTCCTGGTAAATTCCTACCCGTTTTGATAGCGATCGCGGGATGGGTAGGACTGGGGATGCTGATTAGGGTATTGATTAGGATATTGCGGTTCAAATTGATAAGCGTGCCCACTGTAACCAACATTGGGTTCCGGCTCCGGCAAACCATAGCGTTTGCGGAGATCCAACAGGTCAGTCAGATTCACGTCAGTGGCAGCAGCGTGAGCATTTGCCCCGTGAGCATTTGCCCATTGTTGCGGTTGGGGCAATTGGCTGGCGTGTTGGGTTGGGGTCACTGGCCATTGTGCCGCAGACGGGTGATCTAGGGGATGAATCACTTCCGTGGGCATGATGGTGACAACAGGTTTGGTTTGGGATTGGGGCGGAGCCGATCGCCGTGCTGGGCGATTGGGGGGTAATTTGGGGCGATCGCTGGGACGGGGCTTCACCGCTTTGGGGCTGGACTGAAACCAGCTTGAAAGCAAAACAGAACCCAAGATGCAGCCTAGGGCAATCGAACCCAGTGACCAAACCACCAACGGAAATGTTGCGTCATCCTTAGTGGTGGTGCTGGCTTGAATCGGTTGGCGGGGTTGACTGGCTTGCCCTGGAGGATCTGCATGGAAACCAGGGTAGATAATGCACATGAAGGCAATCAGCGAAGTCACACTCGTAAACGCCACCGCCAATTTTAGAAATGTCATGGGATGGCATCGACCCACGCCCAATAGCATCCGCAACATCAACCTAGAGAGGATGTTGGAACTGATGGTTTTTTGAGCGGGAGGGAGAGAATACCGAGTCATGGGCACTGAGTGACCAAAAAATAGTTAGGTGTTGATATTAATTAGGTCGATATTTCAGGTCGATATTTCAAGATGAGGTTAATATTCACGATCAAAAGTTCTCTATTAAAAATAATCGTTGATTAAGAGTTGTGCAATCTATTTACAAAATTTTTGATGTTCAACTTGAAATGTCACCGGATATTGCATCAAATGGTTTTCAAGTCTGGTGGTAGTTTAAGTCTGTGTGTAATTTGAGTCTGGTTGCTATCGCTATCCTTTCACAGGTACAGCCGTTCGTCTAGGGGATCAGCTAAAAAATTGGCTAAAGGGACGGTAAACCAAAACGTAGACCCCGATCCCGGTTGGCTGATTACGCCAATTTCGCCTCCATGGGCGTGAATAATTTGGCGGCAAAGGTAGAGTCCTAACCCAATGCCTGTGGAATACCGCGCCTCAGCCCCTTTAGCGTATAGCTCAAACAGGCGATCGCATTCGCAAGTCTGTAAACCCACCCCATTGTCTTGTACCGTACAGCGCAACATCGGACGAAAGGTGGAGGGAATGTGGCAACCGGCTACAACATCTAAAGAATTTCTGGCTGCTGCTTGGCTGCTTGTCCAGTCTAATTTGGCATCAATACGAATTTCCACACCGGGTGGGTTGTGTTGCAGGGCATTGGATAGCAGGTGTTGAAAGACGCGGCTCAGGTGAAAACTGTCTACATCGACGGGGGGTAAGTCAGCCGAAATGGTATTCATGACAACGGCTTGGTTTTTGGTAATCAGACAATTGACCTGTTGCAGAGCTTCGTCGGCCACATCTTTAATCACCACGGTATCTCGACGCAATTCCATTCCCTGATCCTGTTCGGAATAGGCTTCGAGTAGCGAATTAATCATCCCCAGTTGCCGTTCACTGCCTTCTACCAACCGCTGCAAAATTGCCCGCGAAATGGTGACATTGGGTTCCATGACTGGGGAACCCCCACTAACGCCAACTTCGGATTTGTTCAACAAATTGCGAAATACCATCAACATGCCCATCACGGTGGTTTTGAGATCGTGGGAAATGGTGTGGGAAAAGACTTGGCGGGTGGTGTTAGCTAACCGCAACTCTTCCATCTTTTCTCGCAATTGGGCGGTGCGATCGTCCACTTGCCATTCCAGACTGGCATTCAGGAGCAGGAGTTCTTCTTCGGCGCGTTGGCGTTCGGTCACAGCGGCGGCCAACACCATGGCGGTGCTAATCATCACACCAATAAAGGCTTGTAACAAAACAACGGCTTGACTAACATCACCAAAACTTTTGGCAATGAATGGCCCTAGTTGTTGTGCGGCTCCGCCAATGGCGATCGCGGAAACAATCAAGCTGGCAAACATGGCTCCCGGCAGTCCCAACCGCAGAGCCGACCAGAGAATCAGCGGAAACGGAATGTACTCTAGGGGATACTGGGCGATCGCGCTTTTGGTTTTCGACCAAAACACCACAAAACTGCCCACCACCAACAAGCCAAACCAAACCAAAATCTTAATCCGTTGCATCAGTTCGCCACTGTGGCCAAACAGGCGGTAGTAGCA